>JAICKK010000278.1 GCA_025927955.1 Nocardioidaceae bacterium | reverse complement strand
CCTCGGCGGTGCGCCCGCCCTGCCGCCAGGCGTCGCGGGTCAGCCGCACGTGCTGCAGGTCGAACGGTCCGGTCGGGGTGTTGGTGCGGCTGAGCCCGTTGTCGACGTAGCCGAGTCCATAGGAGACCGCCAGCGACGGCGTGTTGTCGGTGCGGGCCGAGGACACCGCCACCTCGGCACCGAGGTGGTCGAAGGCCAGCGCGAGGACGCCGGCGCGCATCTGGGTGGCGAGTCCGCGCCTGCGCACCTCGGTGGAGAGCCAGGAGAACGAGTCGACGGTGCGCAGCAGGGGGAACTGCTCGGCCTCGAGCGCCTGGACACCGACGACACGGCCGTCCAGCTCGACCGCGAGGTCGAGGCACCAGGACTCCGGCGACCACGTGCCCCGGTGCTTCCAGATCTCGGCGACCAGCTGCCGGCGGCGGTCGTCCCGGGGCGACAGGGCGGGGAAGCGCTCGTTGGCCGGGTTCAGCTCCAGGTCGTCGGGGAGCGCCGCGACCAGCCTCGGGAGGTCCGCGTCGGTGACCCCGCGCAGAAGGACCTCTCCCGAGGAGATGCGCAGGTCGAAGAAGGGCCAGACCATCCGGTCAGGCTAGGTCGAGCCGAGATCCGGGGTCTCCCCGGTTTCCAGCCAGCCGCGGAAGGCCTCGAGGTTGCGGGTGGACTCGCCGCGGAGCTGCCGCCACTCCCACTCCTTGCGGATCGACGAGGCGAAGCCGAGCTCCAGGATCGTGTTGAAGGAGCCGTCGGCGTGGGAGAGCACCGACCCGAGCAGCCGGTCGAGCTCCTCGGTGGTCACCAGTGCCAGCGGCAGCCGCGCGTCCAGGTAGATGTCCCCGAGGTGGTCCACGGCGTAGGACACGGCGTACGTCCTGAGGTTGCGCTCGAGCAGCCAGCGGTAGACGCGCTCGTGGTTCTCGTCGGGGTTGCGGCACACGAACGCGTGGACGCCGAGGGCGTGCGGTCCGAGGTCGATGCGCACCGGCGTCTGGAGCTTGCGCTCCCCCGGCAGGGCGAAGCTGAACGAGCCGCCGCGCTCCTCGAACTCGAGGTCGTTGTCGGTCAGGTAGTCGCGCAGCACCTGGGCGAGGTCGCTCATGGTGACGACCCTGCCACGCGCCGGCGCCCGCCTACACCGCCTGGCGCAGGGAAGCGCGGGCGCGCTCGTAGACGTCGAGCGTGCGTTCGGCGGTGTCCTCCCAGGAGAACGCCCCCGCGCGGAAGCGGGCGCCGGCAGCCAGGTGGGCGCGCAACCCGTCGTCGAGCAGGACCCGGCCGATCGCGTGGGCCCACTCGTCGGGCTCGTGCGTGTCGAGCAGGAGCCCACTCTCGCCATCGGCGACCACGGTCGTGAGACCACCGACGGCGGCGGCGATCACCGGTGTCCCGGCTGCCTGCGCCTCGGCCGCCACGAGGCCGAAGGACTCGTTGTACGACGGGACCGCCACCAGCGACGCGGCCGCGTCCCAGACGGCGAGCTCCGCCGGCGGTACGGGCGGCACGTAGCGCACCACGTCGTCGATCCTCAGCTCGGCCGACAGGTCGGCCAGGGCCCCCGGGTGCTCGAGGCCCGAGCCGGACGGGCCGCCGACCACGGGTACGACGAGCCGCGACCGCAGCTGAGGTTTGACCTCGAGCAGCCGGGCGACGGCGCGCAGCAGTACGTCGGGCGCCTTGAGTGGCTGGATCCGGCCGGCGAACAGCAGGACGTGCGCGTCGAAGGGCAGCCCGAGGTGCTCGCGTGCGGCGTGGCTGTCGCGGGGCCGGAACACGTTGAGGTCGACGCCGGGATGGACCACTTCGACCCGGCCCGGGTCGGCGTCGTACAGGTTGACCAGCTGCTTGGCCTCGAGGTCGGTACTGGCGATCAGCATGTCCGCGGCCTCGACGACCTGTTCCTCTCCGATGATCCGAGCGGAGGGCTCGGGGATGTCGCCGGCGGCCAGCGCGTCGTTCTTGACCTTGGCCATGGTGTGCATGGTGTGCACCAGCGGCACCCCCCACCGGTCGCGGGCGAGCGCGCCGACCTGCCCGGAGAGCCAGTAGTGCGAGTGGACCACGTCGTAGTGGCCGAGCGGCAGCCCGGCCTCCGTGCGGAGCACCTCGCGCGCGAAGGTGCAGAGCTGGCCCGGGAGCTCACCCTTGGTGAGTCCCTCGAAGGGGCCCGCGTGGATGTTGCGGACGGTGATCCCGTCGCCGACCTCGAGGACCGGGTCGAGCCGGGACGACGTGGCCCGGGTGAAGATGTCGACCTCGATCCCGGCGGCCGCCAGCCGGCGGGAGAGCTCGAGGACGTAGACGTTCATGCCCCCGGCGTCACCGGTGCCCGGCTGGTCCAGCGGCGAGGTGTGCACGCTGACCATCGCCACGCGCCGGACGGCATCGGACTCGGTGAGCCCCACGGCGTACCCCTTCCCGGGCCGGAGCCCGGCCCGAACGGCTGCAACCGCGGGTTTCGGTCGGGCATTCCCGAGAGCGGGGGCCGAGCTTGCTCGGCAACCGACCAGAAGAACCAGGACGCACCGCGGTGT
>JAICKK010000025.1 GCA_025927955.1 Nocardioidaceae bacterium | reverse complement strand
GCTGCGACCGCCCCGCGGCCTGGTGCGACGCCCACCACGACCTCCAATGGTCCCAAGGCGGCCCCACCGACCTGCCCAACGGCCGCCTGCTGTGCCCCTACCACCACGGGAAAGCGCACTCGACCGCCTACCGGACCGAACACCTGCCCAACGGCAAGATCCGCTTCCACCACAGAACGTGAGCAGCCGGGCCACCGTCGCCGACGTGTCTGCATCCATCGCCCAGGATCCCCACCAGCTCCGGTAGACCTCGGTCACGGACTCGGGATGTGGCCTGGTGGTGCTGGCCCGGCTGCTCAGCCCTGAGCCGCCTTGGTGGCCAAGAGCCCGAACACGCCCCAGCCGGCCCGGTCCACGTCAGGCGGCCGGCAGCGCGTGTGCCTTCGTGGCCAGGGTGTCGACCACGTGGGCGAAGGATGTCGCGAAGGCGGCGATGCCCTGCTCCTCGAGCGTGTGCCCGACGTCGTCCATGTCGATGCCCACTTCCGCCAGCTCACGCATCACGTCGTCGGCTGCTGCCGTCCCGGTGTCGATGGTGCGTGCGACCGTGCCGTGGTCCTCGAAGGCGTCCATGGTCTTCTCCGGCAGCGTGTTGACCGTGTCGGGCCCGATCAGGCTGTCGACGTAGACGGTGTCGGCATAGGCGGGGTTCTTGGTCGAGGTGGATGCCCACAAGGGCCGTTGAGCGCGGGCGCCGAGCGCGGTCAGCCGTGCCCACCGCTCGCCGCTGTGGGCGGTTCGGAAGAGCCGGTAGGCGAGCCTGGCCTGTGCCACCGCGGCACGCCCGCGAAGTGCGAGAGCGTCACCGGTCCCGATGACCTCGAGACGTGCGTCAACCTCGGTGTCGACCCTGCTCACGAAGAACGACGCCACGCTGCGCACCGACGAGAGGTCACCGCCGTCCCGGGCCAGCGCCTCGAGGCCCGACAGATATGCCTCGAGGACCTCGCCGTAGCGGGCCAGGGAGAAGATCAGCGTCACGTTGATGCTGCGGCCCTCGCCGACCATGGCCCGGATGGCGGCCACGCCTTCGGTGGTGGCGGGGATCTTCACCAGGAGGTTGTCCGCGCCGATCCGCTCGTGCAGCGCCCGCGCCGCCGCGATGCTCGCCCCGGTGTCGAAGGCGCACCCGGGCGCGACCTCGATCGACACGAGGCCGTCGGTCCCGTCGCTGGCGTCGAACGTCGGCCGCAGAACCTGGAGCGCGTGGACGACGTCGTCGATCGCGAGCTCCCAGTACGCGGCCTCCACCGTGTACCCCGCGGACACGAGCGCCTCGAACTGCTCGTCGTAGGCGTCCGACGCCTCGATGGCTCTGGCGACGATGGTGGGGTTCGCCGTCACCCCGCGCACCCCACGGGCGACGAGAGCGGCCAGGGTGCCGTCGTCGAGGTAGGGGCGCGTCAGGTTGTCCAGCCAGGGGCTCTGGCCCTGTTCGTCGTACAGGCTCCTGAGCCTGGTCATCGCGCGTTCCCGGTGGCGGCGCGGTGACCGGCTCGGAAGGGCGGGCCGGCCAGTCTGCCCAGCGCCAGCGCGCCCACCAGGAGACCGAAGTCACGCAGGGCGACATCGAAGTAGCTGCCCATGGTGAGCAGGTTCACGATGATGCCGGCGAGCCAGGCCACGATCACGTAGGCCCCGATGCTCGGACGCACCGCCACGAGGATTCCGGCGAGGATCTCGACCACTCCCACCGCCAGCATCGCCTGGTGTGCGGTGCCCGGGACCAGGTCGTTGACCCAGGGGGCCAGGTACCGCTCCCAGTTCGTCAGCACCCCGAAGAACTTGTCGAGCCCGAAGGCGATGGGCGCCACCGTGAACACGGTGCGCAGCAGAACGAAGGCCTGGCCGGCGCCGGTCTGCGTCGACTGCGCTCGCTTCGGGGCCTGGAAGCCCCGGACTGAGGAGAAGCGTGTGTGGGACATCGAGCCCTCCGACTTTCTAAAGGTGTGTGACTTGTACGTTAGATCGGCGACGCTGTTTTGTCAATGAGATTCTCTTGTAGAGGGCCGGCAGCCCCGTGGTCACCGGTCCTGCCCACGGATGAGCTCGTCCCAGTCGATCGGGTGAGCGTGGACGCAGCCGGCCGGCCCCACCTGAAGGGCCAGATAGCTGGCCCGCCACCTCCGGCACAGCTCCTTGTCCGTGAGTCGGCGCAGCTCGAAGAGGGGCTGGGCAGGCGAGTGCTCCGGTCGAACTCCGGTGACCGCGGGTGCCGGTGTGGCCAGCCGCTCCGGCGGTGGTGACGGCACGGAGACGACCCAGCGACGGTAGGTGTTCACGGCGTACGGCGAGCTCACCATCCCGACGAGGACGAGGGGGACCACCCCCGGGCCGAGGATCACTCCGAGGCCGGCGACCGCGCCAGCCACCGTCCCCGAGACGACCGCGCCGGTGACGAGCACTCCGGTGCGCTCTCGCGGCGGCCGGTCCCAGAAGTCGCGTACAACTGCGGGCGTGAGGATGGGCCCGACTGTGGCGAAGGCGAGGAAGAGGAACAGCAGCATCGCAGACGAGAGAATGAACACCGCACCCACTTCGACCACGATGAGTGCGGTGCAGACGACCATCCACCCGACCCGGTACGCCTTCACCGCGCATCCCCGTTCGTGCGAAGCAGGTCCAGCACGCGGCCGGAGACGCGTTCGGCATGCTCGGCGCGCCGGACCTCGAGCGCTGTCGCCACCTCGTCGAGGTCGACGCCCAGCGCGCCCAGCTTCGAGAGCGCCCACGCGGCTTCGCCCGAGCCGGCATCGAGCGTGCGGTCCACCACACCGTGGTCCTCGAACGCGGCGACCGTCGACCGCGACATCGCGTGCACGGTGTCGGGCCCGATCAGCTCGTCGACGTACCGGGTCTGCCCATCGGGCCGGTGGTCCGAGTCCGAGGACCACAGCAGACGCTGCGGGTTGGCTCCACGGTGGGCGAGGCGGGCCCAGCGCTCGGTGGAGAAGCGTTCCTGGAAGAGCCGGTAGGCGAGCCTGGCCTGGGCCACGCCGGCGACGCCGCGCAGCTCCGACCCACGATCGTGGGCGAGGGTGTCCAGCCGCTTGTCCACTTCCTCGTCCACTGCGGCGACGGAGAACGTCGCGACACCGTTGACGGTCGCGGGATCCCCACCGGCGGCGACGAGAGCCTCGAGGCCGGAGAGGTAGGCGTCGATCGCGCCGGAGTAGCGGGCGACGGAGAAGATCGACGTCGCGTCGACGTTCGCACCGATCGAGATCATGGACCGCACGACCCGGAGCCCTTGAGGGGTAGCCGGGACCGCGACCAGCAGGTTGGGCCGGGCGATCCGCTCGTGCAGCTCACGCGCCGACGCCGCCGTGGCGCGTGCACCGAGCGCTGACGCGCTCACCTCGACGGACACGTACCCGTCCAGCCCGTGCGAGCTCACGTGCACGGGGCGCAGGATGGCGCAAGCGGACAGGACGTCGGCGACCTCGATCGGTGTGGCCAGGGCGGTCAGGTGGGCGGTGACGCCGCGTATCCCTGCGGCGACCTTGCGGCTCAACGAGCCGTCTTCCAGGTCAGCCCTGGTGAGATGGTCGAGCCACGGGCTCTGGCCCTGTTCGACGAACAGCCGTAGCAGAGCGGTGGGACGTGAGGTCGTTCGGCTCGTGGGGGCGGCCGTCCACCGCTCCTGCCTAGGCACTGTGGCCATCTGCATCGACCTCTCCTGATGGGCACCGGTGGGTCGTCGTCACGGCCGGCGAGTCGACCCGTGCTGCCCCCAAGATGCCGCGCCTGTCGCGGTGGCGTCGTTGTCAGCGACCGGCCGAGAACGCGCGGCCGCTCTTGCCGGTGCCGGGCAATGCGGCGGGCACGCCGCTCCTCGGCGCCGCAGGGACGGCCGCGTTCGGGTGGCCGGTTGACGACTCCGGTTGCTGGCGCTCGGCAGCCTCGGGAGAAGGAGTTGACCGGCGCCGGGCGATGTCACCGGGGTCGGGGTTCGAGATCATGACGTGTACTCAGGACCGAGACCGTGGCTCAGCGCGTTCGGGCATGTCGGCACCGGCCGAGCTCTGGAGGCGGATGGTGACGGAACGGCCGGACGTTCAGATGCGCAGGATCTACGACGATCCGGCTGCCGACGACGGCATCCGGGTGCTCGTCGACAGGCGTTGGCCACGGGGGGTGAGCAAGGCGCGGGCCGCGCTCGACGAGTGGTGCACGGCGGTGGCGCCGTCGGACGCCCTGCGCACGTGGTACGGACACTCACCGGAGAGGTTCGAGGAGTTCGGGACCCGTTATCGCGAAGAGCTGCAAGATCCCGAGCGGGCCGCGGCGCTACACCATCTGAGGGTCATGAGCTCCTATGACCGGTTGACGCTGCTCACGGCCACGAGACAGGTCCACGTCAGCCAGGCAGCGGTCCTCGTCGAGCTGCTGCGTTCCTGACGACGAGCGGCAAACGAAACGGAAGGGTCGGAGATGAGCATCCTACTGTGGGGACTGGTGGTTCTCTGCGGGCTGTGCCTCGTCGCAGTGGCAGCCAGCGCCCGCGTCGTGAAGCAGTACGAGCGAGGGGTCGTGTTTCGGTTCGGACGGGTGCGTCCCGCGCTGCTGCGGCCGGGTCTCGCCCTGATCGTCCCGTTCGTCGACCGCCTGCAGAAGGTCAACATGCAGATCATCACGATGCCGGTCCCGGCACAGGACGGGATCACCAGGGACAACGTCACCGTTCGCGTGGATGCGGTCGTCTACTTCAGCGTGGTGGATGCCGTTCGCGCGGCGGTGGACGTGCAGGACTACCTCGCCGCCATCGGGCAGGTCGCACAGACCTCGCTGCGGTCCATCATCGGCAAGAGCGACCTCGACGACCTGCTTTCCGACCGGGAGCATCTCAACCAGGGGATGGAGCTGATGATCGACAGCCCGGCCCTGGACTGGGGCGTCCACATCGAACGCGTGGAGATCAAGGATGTCGCGCTGCCGGACGCGATGAAGCGCTCGATGTCCCGCCAGGCGGAGGCCGAGCGGGAGCGGCGAGCCCGCGTCATCACCGCCGATGGCGAGCTGGAGGCCTCCGAGAAGCTGGCGCAGGCAGCCGAGGTCATGACGGAGCACCCGGCGGCGCTGCAGCTGCGGCTGCTCCAGACAGTGGTCGAGGTCGCGGCTGAGAGGAACTCGACCCTGGTGCTGCCGTTCCCCGTCGAGCTGCTCAGGTTCCTGGAGAGGGTGACTCCCGGCGAGCCGCCCGGGAGCGCGGCGGGGAAGCCCTCGGTCGTCGAGCGCCCGAACCAGCCGGTGGACATGCCCACGTCGCTTCCGAAGCCGCCCGCTGTCGGCGTGCCCACGCAGGGCACCCGCACCGTCGGCGGGCGGTCCCTCGGCGTTCCCGGGCAGTTCGGCTGACCGACACGGGCATGCTGGCGTCTACTGGGGGAGCACCTGGGCCGACTGAACGGATGGGCGTATGGCGGGCAAGGACGTGTCCAAGGGCAGCCGCCGGCCCGCAACACCCGACCGTCTCCTCGTCGACGACGAGCAGTGGCTGGTCCGGGTGGCGGAGGGTGCCAGCCAGGACGCGGGCGGCGTGTCGAGCGAGCTCCTCGGTGACTACCTGCCGATGCTTGCCGACGCTGCCTTGTTCGGCCGGTTCCCCGGAAGAGCCGAGATCGAGGCGGTGCGGTTGCTGGGCCGGCACGCGGCGGAGCGGGGGGTCTCCGTCGGGCGAGGGGTCGACCTGTACCTGTCCGCGGCGCGACGAGTGTGGGGCGAGCTTCCGGCGGTGGTCCGGGAACGCGACAACGCGGCGGTGCGCGCGGCGGCCGGCGCGGTGCTGCAGGTCGTGGACGACGCGGTCGCCTCCTTCGCCGAGGGACACGCCGAGGCAGGCCGGGAGATGGTCCGGCGGGAGGAGACGCTGCGACGTGAGCTCGTCGAGGACCTGCTGCGTGGGGACGCGCATCTGAGTGCGCTGGTGGGGCGGGCGGAGCCCTTCGGGCTCGACCTGACCCGTGCTCATCAGGTGGCTCTCGCCCAGCCGGCGCAGCGACTCTCGTCGATCGAGGCCGCCACCAGTGCCCTGGAGAGGGTCGTGCTCGACCGGTTCGGCGACCGCGACGTCCTGGTGGCCACGAAGGAGGGTCTGGTCGTGGTCCTGGCCCTGGCGGACGCCACCGGGGCGCCGCCGACGTCGGGTGGGCTGGCGACGACCGGTCATCTGGGGAAGATCGTGCACGGTGAGCTCAGTCGCCTCAGGCGTGGGTCACCCTGGCGCGTCGCCGTCGGCCGAGCGCATCCGGGCGCGTATGGGATCGCGCGCTCCTACGAGGAGGCGCGTGAGGGGCTGACCATGGCGGCACGCATGCGCCTGGACGAGCCGATCGTCGAGACGAGGGACCTGCTGACGTACCGCGTCCTCGCGCGTGACCAGCCCGCGCTGGTCGACCTCGTGTACTCCGTGCTCAACCCGCTCGACCAGGCGCGCGGAGGAGCGGGGCCCCTCGTCGAGACCCTGACGGCGTACTTCGACTGCGGTTGTGTGGCAACGGCCGCGGCCTCGAAGCTCCATCTCTCCGTGCGGGCGGTGACCTACCGGCTCGACCGGGTCAGGTCGCTCAGTGGGTTCGACCCGCTGGACCCGGCGCATCGGTTCACCCTGCACGCGGCCGTGCTCGGGGCGAAGCTGCTCGGGTGGCCGGAGCGGCCGCTCCCCTCGGCATCCCCTTCCTGAACGTCACGGCACGACTTCCACTCGATCCCGCGGATCCGCTCCGAGTCGCCCGCCTCCGACCTGCACCCTCCGGAAGCGGCGGCCCAGCACCCGCTCCTGCCCGGACTGAGCGCTAGGCGAGGGTCCCGCAGCTGCGCAGGATGCACAGGACGAGGGCTCGGGTGACCGCGAGCAGCTCGCGGATGGGCACCGACTCGTCCGGACCGTGCGCGAGGCGGACGTCTCCCGGGCCGTAGTGCAGCGTCGGGATGTCCTCGGCTCGGTACAGGCGCAGGTCGCTTCCGTACGGCGCTCCACGCTCGCGCGGTCGTGAGCACGAGGTGGCATCGGCGTGCGCCCGGGCGACCGTCTCCCGCAGCGGGTGGCACGCGGGCAGGCTGCCCCCCGCGAACTGCCCGCCCGACCAGCTGACCCGCGGTGGGTGGTCGACGAGGAACGGGTCCCGGGCGGCGATGGAGGCCACCTGCTCCTCCAGCTGCGTGCGCGCCGCGCTGGGCTCCTCGGCGATCCCGATCCCCATGCGTCCTTCGGCGACCAGCAGATCCGGAACGCTGCTGGCCCAGTCGCCTGCCCGCAGCCGTCCGATGGAGATCGGGTAGGCGACCGGGTACTCGCCCAGCAGCGGCTCGACGGCGAGGTTGCGCCGCTCCTGGAGCTCGTGCAGGCCGCGATGGAGGGCGACGTAGGAGTCGATCGCGCTCCGCCCGGCGTACGACGTGCTGGCGTGCGTCGCGAGTCCGGGGACCTCGATCGTGAACGTCAAGGCACCGGCGTTGGCCGTGGTGAGCGTGCCGCTCGTCGGCTCGGTGATGATGCACGCTCGACCCGTGTGGCCGCGGGCCAGGGTGCCGAAGGCGCCGAGGCCGCCGTCCTCCTCGCCGACCACCAGGTGCAGCGCGAACGTGTCGCGCAGGACGACTCCCGCCCTCTTGATGGCGGCCACGGCTGCGAGGTTCGCCGCGACACCGGCCTTCATGTCACAGGCACCGCGGGCATGGACGCGGTGGGTGGTGACGACCGGCTCGAACGGCGGCGCCGACCATCGGTGGAGATCCCCGGGAGGGACCACGTCCACGTGTCCCTGGAGGATGAGCGACGGGACCGCGCCCTCGCCCGGCCAGGTCCCGACGAGGCCCCAGGCCTCGTCGCGCACGCTCTCGACGCCGGGGAAGCCGGGCCTGCGGGAGAGGTCGGCGAGGTCGAGCGGCCACTGGTCGACGTCGAGGTCGAGGTGCTCGAGCTTCTTGGCCAGCAGGTGCTGGATGTCCGACTCCCCGGCGGTGCCGCTGATGCTCGCAACCGCGAGCAGCTCGACGAGCAGGTCGACGGCATCGCTGCCGTCGACCGCTCGCAGAGCGCGCTCTTCCGTGCGGGTGAGGCCGGGCATGTGCAGGCTCCTCGGAGTCGACGGGCGGTTCGGCTCCGACTTTAGAAGGGCCTGGATGGCTGGTCTATTGCGATTCCTTGCGCCTGCACGAAGGAAGCTTGCGTCCGTGCTGTCCGGACGCAACAAGTACGCTCGCGTCATGGACCAGCTGGACCACGCCATCGTGGAGTTCCTGCTCGCCGACGGGCGCGCGACGTACGCCAAGGTGGGGGGTGCCGTGGGCCTGTCGGTCGCGGCGACCAAGCGACGCATCGACCGTCTGGTCAAGGACGACGTGATCCGGGGCTTCACCGCGGTCGTCGACCCGCAGGTGCTGGGCTGGAACCTCGAGGCGCACGTGGAGCTCTTCACCAACGGAACGGTCCCGTTCGCCACGATGCGCCGAGACCTCGAGGCGATGCCGGAGGTGGCCGAGGCGTTCACGGTCGCGGGCAAGGCCGATGCCCTGCTGCGCGTCGTTGCCGGCGACATGATCCATCTCGAGCGCGTGATCAGCCGTGTGCGCGGCCTCTCCTACGTGCAGCAGACCGACACGACCCTGCTGCTGTCCAGGCTGCTGCATCGCCCGATGGCCGACCCGGCCGCCTTCTCGGCGACGGCCGCGTGGTCCCAGGAGCGCACGACGACCCGGTCCGGCCACGCCGAGAGGTGAGTCAGCGGTCCACGCCGATCTGCAGCTCGAGCACGCGCCGGCTGGCGTAGCGGGTGTCGGCCCACACCGCGGCGACGGCCGAGAGGAACGAAGAGGTGAGGGAGGTGCTTCCGGTGGTGGGCGACGTGGTGGTGCGGGTGGTCATCGCTATCCGTCCTTTCGCTTGTCGTGCAGTGAGTGCGTCTCACTCACACCATCCATGGTGCCCGGTGGCTACCATTAGGAAAAGCGCGACTCTCGAGGGGTAGGGGTAAGCAGAACTGATGCTAGACCTGAAGCGGCTGGAGATCCTGCAACGGTTCGCCTCCTGTGGCAGCATCGCCGCGACGGCGGCCTACATGGGGTACTCCTCCTCGGCGGTCTCGCAGCAGCTGGCCACGCTCGAGCGCGAGGCCGGAGTGGCGCTGATCGAGCGCACCGCGCACAGCGCGAACCTGACCGACGCCGGGCGCGAGCTCGTCGAGCACGCCACCGCGGTGCTCGCCGCGGCGGAGCTGGCACAGAGCCGGATGCGTGCCCGGGCAGGCACGATCAGCGGGCGGGTGACCGTCAGCTGCATCCCCGGCCTGGCCGTCGGGCTGGCACCGCACCTCGCCGAGCTCCAACGACGGCACCCGGGCCTGACGATCGTGGCCCACCAGACCGAGCCGTCCGTTGCCGCTGCAGCGGTCCTCGACCGCACCGCCGACCTGGCCGTCATCGACGACTGGACGCAGGAGCCGATCCAGGAGCTGGCGGGGCTGACCGTCCACCGGCTGCATCGCGAGCCCATCGTCCTCGCCCTGAAGGCCGGGCATCCGGCGGCGAGCGACACCGGCTCGATCTCCGTCGCGACGCTGCGCGACGTGGTGGCGTCCGAGACCTGGCTCACCGCGCCCCTCGGGCACATCTCACGCACCGCGAGCGACGTCGGCCTCGCCGAGGTCGGCGTGCAGCCCGCCCGGCGCTGGGAGTTCGACGGGCTGCACGTGCGTGCGCGACTGGTGAGCACGGGTGCGGGCATCGCCCTGCTGCCGGTCAGCGTCGTCGACGAGCAACCCGGGGTCGTCGGGCTCCTGCTTCGGCCTCGGATGTACCGCTACGTGCACATCCTCACGCGCAGCACCACGCGTGAGGACCCCGCCATCGCCACCTGCGTGGACACCGCTCGGCGTGCCCTCAAGCCGCCGACCCGCCGCAGGTGACGTGCGGGCGCTGTGCGGCCGCGATGGCGGGTCGGGACCTGCGAGACTTCAGGCGTGCGGGTGACGGTGTGCGAGCTGAGGACCGCGCCCGGCGCTCTCGAGGAGGACTGGGCGGGGCTGGTCGCCCATGTGTGCTCCGAGCGCAGCGACCTCGTGGTGCTGCCGGAGCTCGGCTTCGCGCCGTGGTTCGCCGCCGAGCCGACGTACGACGAACGGGCGTGGGCCGCGTCCGTGAAGGCCCACGACAGGTGGTTGCCGCGCCTCGGTGAGCTGGGCACGGCCGTCCTGGGCACGCGACCGGTGGACCGTCCGGCGGGCCGCCGCAACGAGGCCTTCGCCGCGGACGTGGGCGGACCGGTGCGGCGCCTGCACGACAAGAGCTACCTGCCCGACGAGCCGGGGTTCTGGGAGGCGTCCTGGTACGGGCGCGGGGACGGCGGTCACGCCGTCGTGGACGTCGCGGGGATGCGGGCCGGTGTCCTGGTCTGCACCGAGCTGTGGTTCCTCGAGCACGCCCGTGCGTACGGCCGTGCGGGCGCGCACCTCGTCGCCACGCCGCGCTGCACGCCCGCCGCGTCGCTGGACAGGTGGCTCGCCGGGGGACGGGTATGCGCCGTGGTGTCCGGCGCCTGGTCGCTGTCGTCGAACTCCGCCGAGCCAGAGCACGGAGGTCTCGGGTGGGCGATCGACCCGGAGGGGAAGGTCGTGGCCACCACGTCGCGCAAGCAGCCGTGGGTGAGCGTCGAGCTCGACCTGGCCGACGCGGACGCCGCCAAGACCCGCTACCCGCGCTACGTCCCCGAGCTCGCCGAGGCGTAGCGCCCGCGTCGTCCGACCGAACGTCCTGTTTATCCCGGTTCGTCCCACAACTGGCCTTCCGACCGGTCTACTTCTCCTACCGGCATCGCACCCGACACGGAAGAGGCGTCACGCATGGAGCACGGGCTCGGACTCACCGCAGCGGTCGTGGCCGCCACCGTCTCGCTGCTCGGCGCCGCCGCCCCCGCGCTCGGGGCGACGCACAGCAGCGTCACCGTCCTGGACGCCCACGACGATGCGCACACCGCGACCGGGAAGCTCGGGTCCGCCGGGCTCGACATCTACCGCGTGAGCGGGGCCAAGGCCGGCACCGACCTGCGCCTGACGATGACGGTCGACCAGCTGCCGCGCAGCATCGTGCAGGCCGACCCGGCCGGGGCCCACGTGGTGATGGGCGTGGCGACGTCCAACGCCGGCAACGGCGTGGAGCCGACCGGCACCGGCAGGGTGAGGGTCACCGGCGGCCCGGTCTGCAAGGGCAGCGCCACCCACTACGACTTCCGGGCCGACACGGTGACGATGGTGCTCCCGCTGCGGTGCGTGGGCGGCGGCGCCCGGGACCAGGTGATCTCCGGGTTCACCTTCCGCGGCGACGTCGGCGTCGACACGACGAGGTTCTCCGCGCGCTTCTCCACCCGGTAGCGCGCGCGCACCGCGGGCCGGGGCGCCCGGCGGGTATATCGGCCCGTTGACGTGCGTCACGCGGCCGGTATAGCGTCGAGAGCGTCCCAGCGAGGAGGGGTGCCGATGCCCGACGCGCTCACCGCCCACGTCGACGCCTTCGCCCGCACCAGCCTGCCTCCGGAGAGCGAGTGGCCGCGGCTGCTCTTCGAGCTCCCCGAGCTGCAGTACCCCGAGTGGCTCAACTGCGCCACCGCCCTGCTCGACGACACCATCGCCCGGTACGGCGGGGACCGGCCGTGCCTGCTGGCGCCGGGCCAGGCCCCCTGGAGCTACGACCGGCTGCTGGCCACCGCGAACCGGGTCGCCCACGTGCTCACCGACGACCTGGACGTCGTGCCCGGCAACCGGGTGCTGCTGCGCGGGCCGAACAGCCCGTGGCTGGTCGCCTGCTGGTTCGGCGTGCTCAAGGCCGGGGCGGTCGCCGTCACCACGATGCCCCTGCTGCGCGCCCGCGAGCTCGGCGACATCCGCGAGATCGGCCGGGTCGCGCTCGCCCTGTGCGACCACCGCTTCCTCGACGACCTCGAGGCGCTCACCCCGGCGCTGCCCACGGTGGCGTACGGCGGGCAGGCTCCCTGCGACCTGTCGCGCCGCGTCGAGGCCCACCCGCCGACGTACGAGGACGTGCGGACGGCAGCCGTCGACGTGGCCCTGCTGTGCTTCACCTCCGGCACCACGGGCCGGCCCAAGGCGACGATGCACTTCCACCGCGACGTGCTCGCGATCGCGGACACCTTCTCGGCGCGGGTGGTCAAGCCGGAGCCCGACGACCTGTTCACCGGCACCCCGCCGCTGGCGTTCACCTTCGGGCTGGGCGGGCTCGTGGTGTTCCCGCTGCGCGCCGGCGCCAGCACGCTGCTGCTGGAGAGGGCCACCCCGGCCGAGCTGGCCCGGCACATCGTCGAGCACGGCGTGACCGTCTGCTTCACGGCCCCCACGGCGTACCGGGCGATGGTCTCCACCGGCGACGTCGCTGGGCTGGCCACCTTGCGGCGGGCGGTGTCGGCGGGGGAGCACCTCGACGAGGGCACCTGGCGCGCCTTCCACGAGGCGACCGGGATCGGGCTGATCGACGGCATCGGCTCCACCGAGATGCTGCACGTCTTCATCTCCGCCGCCGACGACGACATCCGTCCCGGCGCGACCGGCCGGGAGGTGCCCGGCTACCACGCCCGGATCGTCGACCCGGCCGGCCGGCCGGTGCCCGACGGCACCGCCGGCCGGCTCGCCGTCCAGGGCCCGACCGGCTGCCGCTACCTCGCCGACCCGCGGCAGCGCACCTATGTCGAGGACGGCTGGAACATCACCGGCGACACCTTCACCCGCGACGCGGACGGCTACTTCTGGTACCACGCTCGCAACGACGACATGATCGTGTCCTCGGGCTACAACATCGCCGGCCCCGAGGTCGAGGAGGCGGTCCTGTCCCACCCCGACGTCCTCGAGTGCGCGGTGGTCGGGGTGCCCGACGACGCCCGCGGGTCGCTGGTCAAGGCCTACGTCGTTTCCCGCGAGGGAGCCGACCGCGGCCCCGCGCTGATCCGGTCGATCCAGGACCACGTCAAGGCCGAGATCGCGCCGTACAAGTATCCGCGCGCCGTGGAGTTCCTCGACGAGCTGCCCCGCACGCCCACCGGGAAGATCCAGCGCTACCAGCTGCGCCGGCGCTCGCACCCGGAGACGCCCCAGGGCGGCTGAGACATGGCCGAGCCCGCCCCGCGACAGCTGATCCTCACGCTCTACGGCCTGTACGCCCGCGACGAGCACAGCTGGCTGTCCGTCGGCTCCGTGGTCAGGCTGCTGGGCGACCTGGGCGTCGACGCCGCCGGGGTGCGCTCCTCGATCTCCCGGCTCAAGCGCCGCGGTGTGCTCACCGCCCTCAGGCTCGACCAGGTCGCGGGCTACGCCCTGTCCGAGTCCGCCCTGGAGCTGCTCCAGGAGGGCGACCGGCGGATCTTCACCCGTCCTCGCGCCAGCGAGGCGCACGGCTTCGTGCAGGTCGTCTTCTCGGTGCCGGAGGCCGAGCGCGACAAGCGGCACACCCTTCGCCGTGCGCTGGCGGGGATGGGCTTCGGCACCGTCTCCGCCGGGGTCTGGGTGGCGCCGGCCTGGCGCCACGAGGAGGCCACGCACGCCCTGCAGCGTCTCGGGCTGGACCGGTACGTCGACCTGTTCCACGTCCGCCACGACGGGTTCGCGCCCCTGCGGGAACGGGTCGCGCAGTGGTGGGACCTGGACGCGATCGACCGGGAGTACGCCGACCTCGTCCGGCGGTACGCCGACGCGCACCGCCGGTGGAAGGACTCCGGGTCCGCGGTGCGCACCGCGTTCGAGATCTACGTGCCGATGCTGACCGAGTGGCGCCGGCTCCCGTACCTCGACCCCGGCCTGCCGGCGAGCCTGCTGCCCGACGGCTGGCACGGCCGCCGGGCGGCGGACCTGTTCGCCGACCTCGACGCGCTGCTGCGCACCCCGGCCCGGGAGCACGCCCTCGCCACGATCCACGGGTGAGGCCCCGGGCTCAGTCGAGGGCGGCGACCCCCTGCAGCTCCACGAGCGCCTCGCGGTCCCACAGCCGGGACACCCCGATGCCGGCCATCGCCGGGTAGTCGGTGCCGACCAGCCGCCGCCATACCGCACCGATCTCCCGGGCGTGCGCGAGGTAGTCGTCCACGTCGACGATGTAGATCGTCACCGACGCCAGGTCCCGTCCGGAGCCGCCGGCCGCGTGCAGGGCGGTGAGCAGGTTCGACAGCGCCCTCTCGAACTGGGCGACGACGTCCTCGCCGAGGATCCTGCCGTCCGCGTCGAGCGCGGTCTGGCCGGCCAGGAAGACGGTGCGCCGGCGGTCGGTGACCACGGCGTGGCTGAACCCGTGCGGTGTGCCCAGCTCCGGCGGGGCGACCCGCTGCAGGTCGTTCATGACTGGACCGCCCCTCCGTCGACGTTGATGCCCTGGCCGTTGATCGCCGCGTTGTCCACGCACGCCAGCACCGCGGCCGCCACCTCGTCGGGGTCGACCAGGCGCCCGATCGGCTGCCGCCCGGCCAGCAGCCGCCGGGCATCCTCGACGGTGCCGCCGAGCCGCGCGCTGATCTGCGCGACGGTGGCGTCGGTCATCGGGGTGTCGACGTAGCCGGGGCAGACGGCGTTGGCGGTCACGCCGTGCCTCGCCGTCTCGTCGGCGACCGCCCGCACCAGCCCCAGCACGCCGTGCTTGCTGGCGGTGTACGCCGCGACCTGGCGCTCGCCGCGCTTGGCGACGACCGAGGCGACCACGACGATGCGGCCGTACCCCGCCTCGAGCATGCCGGGCAGCACCCGTCGCACGCACCTGAAGGGTGCGGTCAGGTTGACCTCGAGCATCTGCTGCCACTGCTCGTCGGTGGTGTCGACCACCGGCGCGGCCAGCGAGCCGCCCGCGTTGGCGACCAGGATGCCGACCGGCCCCCAGGCCCGCTCGACGGTGTCGAAGAGACCGAGCACCGCGCCGGCGTCGGTCACGTCCGCGGCGACGCACAGGGGCCGCCCGGGCAGCCCCGCCGCGGCCGCCTCCAGCCTGGCCTCGTCGCGGCCGACCAGCGCGACGCGGTGCCCCGCGGCGGCCAGCCGCCGCGCCGTGGCCAGGCCGATGCCCTGCCCGGCGCCGGTGACCACGGCGACCCGACGGCCTTCGGCGACCGGCCCGGTCGGAGGGGTCACTGCCCGGTCCACCGGGGCGGGCGGCCGGCGTTGAAGGCGGCGTGGAACTCGGCATGGTCGTCGGTGGTCATCAGCAGGGCCTGGGTCATCGCGTCCAGCTCCATGGCGGCGGACATCGACATGTCCAGCTCACGGGTGAGCAGCGACTTGGTCTGCGCGAGCCCCAGGGTCGGCCCGGCGGCCAGTCGGTCGGCCAGCGCGGCGACGGCCCCATCGAGGTCGTCGTCGGGCACCAGCTGGGAGACCAGCCCGTAGCGGTCCGCGGTCCGCGCGTCGATGGTGTCGCCGAGCATGAGCAGCTGGGTCGCCCGGCCCAGGCCGACGACCCGGGGGAGCAGGTACGCCGCGCCCATGTCACCACCCGAGAGGCCCACCTTGGTGAACAGGAAGGCGAACCGGCCCGACTCGCCGACCACCCGGAAGTCGGAGGCCAGCGCGACGACGGACCCCGCGCCGGCGGCGATGCCCTGGATCCTGGTGATGATCGGCAGCGGGCACTCGCGCATCGCGCGGATCACGTCGCCGGTCATCTTGGTGAACCTCATCAGGTCGGCGGCCTTCATCCTGACCAGCTCGCCGATGATCTCGTTGACGTCGCCGCCGCCGCAGAAGCCCCGGCCCTCACCCCGGATGACCAGCACCTTGACGCCCGGGTGGTGGGGCAGCTCGGCGAGCAGGTCGCGCAGGTCGGCGTAGGACTCGAACGTCAGCGGGTTCAGCTTCTCCGGCCGGTTGAGCGTCACGGTCGCGACGGCCCCCTCGACGGCGAACCTGAAGTGCCGCCAGTCGGTGGTCAGCGGCGCCGAGGCGCGGAAGCGGGTCACCGGGTGCTCCTCTCCTCGAGCAGCTCGCGAGCGATGACCGAGCGCTGCACCTCCGAGGCGCCCTCGTAGATCCGCGGGGCGCGCACGTCGCGGTAGAGCCGCTCGAGCAGGTGGCCGCGTTGCAGGGCGCGGGCGCCGTGCAGCTGCACGCACTGGTCGACGACCTGCTGGGCCGACTCGGTGGCGAACAGCTTGGCCATCGCCGCTCTGCGGGTCACCTCTCCGCGCGGTGCGCCGGCGTCGTAGGCGCTCGCCGCGGCGTAGACGAGGAGCCGGGAGGCCTCCAGCAGGGTGGCCATGCTCGCGAGGCTGTGGGCCACCGCCTGCTGCTCGACCAGCGCCCCGCCGTACGCCTGCCGGGTGCTGACGTGCTCGAGGGTGGCGTCCAGTGCGGCGCGGGCCATGCCGACGGCGAAGGCGCCCACGCTGGGCCGGAACAGGTCCAGGGTGCGCATCGCGACCCGGAAGCCGGCGTCGACCTCGCCGAGGACGTCGTCGAGGCCCACGCGGACCCCGTCGAGGTGCAGCAGCCCGATCGGGTGCGGGGAGAGCAGGTCGAGATGCTCCCCGGAGAGCCCCGGCGCGTCACCGGGTACGACGAACGCGGTCACGCCCCTGGCGCCGGCGCCCGGCGTGGTGCGCGCGAAGACCGTGTAGACGTCGGCCTCCGGAGCGTTGGAGATCCAGGCCTTCTCGCCGTGCAGCCGCCAGCCGTCGGCGACCGGCTCCGCCCGCAGGGCCAGCGCCGCGGCGTCGGAGCCCGCATCCGGCTCGGTGAGCGCGAAGGCGGCCACCGTGCGGCCCGCGACCACCCCGGGGATCCAGCGCCGCACGGTCTCGGGCCGGCCCGACTGCAGGATGGGGTAGCTGCCCAGCCCCTGCAGGGCCAGTGCCGTCTCGGCCTCGGTGGAGACCGCGGCGATGGTCTCCCGCAGCAGGCACAGCCGCAGGGCCGCGGCGTCCGTGGGCGGCTCCTCGGGCGCGCCGCCGAACAGCCCGCGCAGCAGGCCGTGCTCCCCCATCGCGGCGAGCAGCGGCCGGTTGACCCGGCCCGCGCCGTCCTCGGCCCCATGGGTGAGTGGGAGCAGGTGCCGGGTGGCGAGCTCACGGACGTGCTCGACGAACTGGCGCTGCGCCGCGTCGAGCGCGAACCCGGTCATCCCTGCTCCGTTCCTCACTGGCTCGCCAACCTATATCGTGTTGACAACGGTCGTCAAGACAGCAATATAGTGGGAGCCGGGCCGAGGAGGAGCGAGGAGCCGTGCGGATCGCAGTCATCGGTGGCGGGCCGGGAGGTCTCTACTTCGCGGCGCTGGCCAAGCAGCTGGGCCCCGACCACGAGATCAGGGTGTGGGAGCGCAACGCCGCCGACGACACCTTCGGGTTCGGCGTGGTCTTCTCCGACGAGACCCTCGGGGGGATCGCGCACGCCGATCCGGTGATCCACGACCAGATGGAGGCGGAGTTCGCGCGCTGGGACGACATCGACGTCCACTACCGCGGCGAGGTGGTGACCAGCGGCGGGCACGGCTTCGCGGCGATGGGTCGCAAGCGGCTCCTGGAGATCCTGCAGCGGCGCTGCGCCGACCTCGGTGTCGACGTCCGGTTCCGCACGCGGGCCCCCGACGTGGAGCGGCTCGCCGGCGACTACGACCTGGTCGTCGCCGCGGACGGCCTGAGCTCCGCGGTCCGCACGAAGTACGCCGACCGGTTCCGGCCCACCCTCGACGTGCGCCGGTGCCGCTACATGTGGCTGGGCACCGACAAGGTCTTCGAGGCCTTCACCTTCGACATCCGCCAGACGCCGTACGGCGTGATGCAGATGCACGGCTACCCGTTCGACGCGCACTCCAGCACCTTCATCGTGGAGATGCACGACGACGTGTGGCGTCGGGCCGGGTTCGACGCCGCGGAGGGGCTCGACCTGGCGCCGGGGGAGTCCGACGTGGCGTCGGTCGCCACGGTGCGCGACATCTTCGCCCAGACGCTCGGCGGTCACCGGGTGCTGGCCAACAACTCGCGGTGGATCAGCTTCACCACCGTGCGCAACGAGTCCTGGTCCAAGGACAACGTCGTCCTCCTCGGCGACGCCGCGCACACCGCCCACTTCTCGATCGGCTCGGGCACCAAGCTGGCCATGGAGGACGCGCTCGCCCTGGCGGCCTGCCTGCACGAGAGCCCGGACGTCGCCACCGCGCTGGCGGCCTACGAGGCCGAGCGCAAGGCCGTGGTCGCCTCCACCCAGCGCGCGGCGCAGGCCAGCCTGGAGTGGTTCGAGAACCTCGGCCGCTACACCCACCAGGAGCCCCTGCAGTTCGCGTTCAACATCCTCACCCGCAGCCGACGGATCACCTACGACAACCTGCGGCTGCGCGACCCCGGGTTCATCGCCCGGGTCGACGACTGGTTCGCGCGCGCGGAGAAGGAGGCCGGCCGCGGCACCGGCGTGGCCGGCCCGCCGATGTTCGCGCCGTTTCGGCTGGGGGAGCTGGAGCTGGTCAACCGCGTCGTGGTGTCACCGATGGACATGTACGTCTCGGTCGACGGCCTGCCCGGCGACTTCCACCTGGTCCACCTCGGCGGCAAGGCGCTCGGCGGCGCCGGCCTGGTGATGACGGAGATGGTGTGCGTGTCTCCTCGCGGTCGGATCAGCCCCGGCTGCGCCGGCCTGTGGACCGACGAGCAGCGCGACGCCTGGCGGCGCGTCGTCGACTTCGTGCACGGCTGCTCGCGGGCCAGGATCGGGGTGCAGCTCGGCCACAGCGGGCCGAAGGGCTCCACGCGCCTGATGTGGGAGGGCATGGACCGGCCGTTGCCCGAGGGCAACTGGCCCCTGGTGGCGGCCTCCGCCACGCCCTACCGCGAGGGCGTCAACCAGAGGCCGACCTCCCTGGACCGCGCCGGCATGGAGCAGGTGGTCGCCGACTTCGTCGCCAACACCCACCGTGCCGCCGAGGCGGGCTTCGACGTGCTGGAGCTGCACTGCGCCCACGGCTACCTGCTGTCCTCGTTCCTCTCGCCGCTCACCAACCGGCGCGACGACGAGTACGGCGGCGACGTCGCCGGCCGGCTGCGCTTCCCGCTGGAGGTGTTCGCTGCGGTGCGCGAGGCCTGGCCGGCCGAGCGGCCGATGACGGTGCGGATCTCCGCGACCGACTGGGTCGACGACGGCATCTCGCTCGAGGACACGTTCGAGGTGGCCCGCGCCTTCGAGCGTGCCGGCGCCAGCGCGATCGACGTGTCCACCGGCCAGGTGACGCCCGACGAGCAGCCTGCCTTCGGCCGGTCCTACCAGACACCGTTCGCGGACGCGATCCGCAACGAGCTGCACGTCCCGACCGTCGCGGTCGGCGTGATCTCCTCCTACGACGACGTCAACACGACCGTGCTGTCGGGCCGGGCCGACCTGTGTGCCCTGGGCCGGGTGCACCTCTACGACCCGAGCTGGACGCTGCACGCCGCGGTGGAGCAGGACTACGACGGGCCGGGCGCGCCGTGGCCGCAGCCGTGGCGGGCCGGACGTCGCAAGCCGCAGACCGGCCGTGACGACGGTCCTCGGCCGCGGCTGCAGCTGATCCGTGCCGAAGGGCCCGGCGACGGCCACCAGCGCTGGCGCCCCCAGGGTGGTCGATGATGTGACGACCACGTGCACCGACCGAAGGAGTCCAGATGTCCATCCTCACCGAGCTCGTCGATGGGCTGCGCGGGGGCAGGATCGAGGTGGTCGACCTGACCGCGACGCTCTCGGGCACGACCCCCGTCCTCGAGCTGCCGCCCGAGCTCGGTCAGACCGCCCGGTTCGAGCTGGCGGAGATCAGCCGGTACGACGAGCGGGGCCCGGCCTGGTACTGGAACAACTTCCGCACGGGCGAGCACACCGGCACCCACTTCGACGCCCCGAACCACTGGGTGAGCGGCAAGGACCTGGCGGACGTCGCGTCCGTGCCACCGCGCCGGCTCATCGGTCCGGCGGTCGTGCTCGACTTCTCCGGCGAGGTCGCCGAGGACCCGGACTTCCTGATCGAGGTGGACCACATCAAGGCGTGGGAGTCCGAGCATGGTGCGCTGCCGGCTGACGGCTGGCTGCTGGTCCGCACCGGATGGGATGTCCGTGCGGGCTCGCAGGAGTCGGCGCTCAACACCGACGAGTCCGGGCCGCACACCCCGGGGCTGTCCGCCGAGTGCGCGCGCTGGGTCGCGCAGGAGACGCCGGTCCTCGGCATGGGGGTCGAGACCGTCGGCACCGACGCGGGCGCGGCCTTCGGGTTCGAGCCGCCGTTCCCCTGCCACTCCTACCTGATGGGCAGCGGCAAGTACGGCCTGACGCAGCTGCAGAACCTCGCGATGCTGCCGCCGACCGGGAGCGTGCTGGTGGCCGGTCCGCTCCGGATCGAGACGGGATCGGGCAGCCCGGCACGCGTCCTTGCTCTGGTCGAGCGCTGATGCTGGTCGCGGAGGCCGTGGGTCGCGCGCTGGCAGGCGCCGGCGTGGACCACGTCTTCGGTGTCGTCGGGTCGGGCAACTTCCACGTGACCAACGCCATGGTCGCCGCCGGCGCGACGTTCGTGGCGACCCGGCACGAGGGTGGTGCGGCGACGATGGCGGACGCGTACGCGCGCATGTCGCGCACCGTGGCCGCCGTCAGCGTCCACCAGGGGTGCGGCCTCACCAATGCGATGACCGGGATCGCCGAGGCCGCCAAGAGCCGGACGCCCCTGCTGGTGCTGGCCGCCGCGGTGTCCGAGCCCCGCTCGAACTTCTTCGTCGACCAGGACGCACTGGCGCGGTCCGTCGGTGCGTGCCCGCGGCGGATCACGTCCGCGCCCACCGCCGTCGACGAGGCCCTCTCCGCGCTCGCCCTGGCGCTGCACCAGCGACGCACGGTGGTGCTGAACCTCCCGTTGGACGTCCAGGCCTCGCAGGTGCCGGCAGATTGGGCCGCCGCGGAGCTCCCGGCCCGGCCCGCGCCGGTGGAGCCCGGCGAGACCGACGTCGGCGCGCTGGTCGAGACGCTCGACCGTTCCCAGCGCCCGGTCTTCGTGGCCGGCCGCGGCGCGCGCGACGCGTGCCGCGACGACCTGGAGGCGCTGGCCCGGCGCCACGGCGCGCTGCTGGCCACCTCGGCGGTGGCCCGTGGCCTGTTCAACGGCAACGGCTGGTCGCTCGACGTCTCCGGCGGGTTCTCCTCACCGTTCGTCGCCGCGACCATCGCCGACTCCGACCTGGTCGTCGGCTGGGGATGCTCGCTGAACATGTGGACGATGCGGCACGGGAGGCTGGTCGGCGCCGGCACGAAGGTGGTGCAGGTCGACGACGACCCCGCGGCGCTGGGGGCCCACCGCGCTGTCGACCTGGGGGTCGTCGGCGACGTCGCGCTGACGGCCAGGCGAGCACTTGAGCGCTCCGGTGCCGAGCGCCTGGGGCGCCGGACCCCGGCCATGCGCGCGGACATCGCCGCCCGGAGCCGCTGGCGAGACGTCCCCTACACCGACGTGTCCGAGGCCGAGCGCATCGACCCGAGGACCCTGAGCCTCGCGCTGGACGACATCCTTCCCGACGAGCGGGTCGTCAGCGTGGACTCGGGCAACTTCATGGGCTACCCGAGCATGTTCCTCTCGGTGCCCGACGAGGACGGCTTCTGCCTCACCCAGGCGTTCCAGTCGATCGGGCTGGGTCTGGCGACGGCCGTCGGAGCGGCCCTGGCCCGACCCGAGCGGCTGCCCGTCGCGGCTCTCGGTGACGGCGGGGCCATGATGGCCGCCGCGGAGCTGGACACCGTCCGACGGCTCGGGCTGCCCATGGTCGTCATCGTCTACAACGACGACGCCTACGGCGCCGAGGTGCACCACTTCGGTCCCGACGGGCACCCGACCGACCTGGTGCGGTTCCCACCGACGGACATCGCGGCCCTGGCTCGAGGGTTCGGGTTCCAGGCGGTCACCGTGCGAGCGGTCGAGGACCTGACCGCGGTGCGCGAGTGGGTCGCCGGCGAGCGCTCGTCGCCCCTCCTCATCGACGCGAAGGTCGTGAGCAGCAGTGGCTCCTGGTGGCTCGAGGAGGCCTTCCGCGGCCACTGAGGCCGCCGACCCACCCTTGACGTGGCCGTGCCGGGTCGGCTTTGGTCGGACCGTGCACTTCACCGGCCCGGCCGAGCAGTACGACCGCTTCATGGGTCGCTACGCCCCGACGCTGGCTGCCGCGCTCGCCGACTGCGCAGGGGTACGCCCCGGGATGCGCGTGCTCGACGTGGGCAGCGGACCCGGTGGCCTCACGCGCGAGCTGGCGTCGCGCGTCGGCGCCGGGAGCGTCGCTGCGGTGGATCCCGCGCCGCAGTTCGTGGCGGCCTGCCGCGAGCGGAACCCCGGCGCCGACGTTCGGGAGGGAGTGGCCGAGGAGCTCCCGTGGCCCGACGCCGCCTTCGATGCGGCGCTGTCCGCGCTGGTCATGGCGTTCATGCGAGACCCCGACCGGGGGGTGCGCGAGATGGCGCGCGTGACCCGTCCCGGCGGAACGGTCGCCGCCTGCATGTGGGACACCACGACGGGCGGGATGACGATGTTGGACGTCTTCTGGACGGCGGCCCGCCGGGTCGACCCAGGGGTTCGCGGTGAGCGGCGGATGGCGGGCACCGAGGAGGGCGACATCGCCAGGCGTCTCGCCGGTGCCGGGCTCGAGAACGTGCTCGGCGGCACGCTGTCGGCGCGCGCGGACTACACCGGCTTCGAGGACTTCTGGGAGCCGTTCACGTTCGCGATCGGACCCGCCGGTCAGTTCCTCCGCTCGTTGTCGGCCCAGCGGCAGGCCGATGTGCGCCTGGCATGCAGGGCCGCGCTCCCGGACGGCCCGTTCACCCTCGAGGCACGTGCCTGGTACGCCCGCGGCACCGTCAGCGTTCCCTCAGCGGCTCGTTGACGCCCTCGTCCTGGACCCGACCACCGCCGCTGAGCCGGACACGACGAGGACCGCAGCCCCTGCACGACCAAGCGGCCCGGAGGACCTTCTCGCCGGTGGACGAAGGTGAGCGGCTCGAGGTCATCGCGATCCCGGAGGCCGCCTGCCGTGGCGCTGGTCCGGTGATCCCTTTTCCCCGCTGAGCCCGTTGAGTCCGTTGAGTCCCTGAGGGAGGGCGCGGGTCGTGGTCGTCGCGGTCGAGGTGCTGGCGTTGACGGGCTTCAGCGTTCCCGGACCGAGCTGGATGACCTGACCGGTGGTGACGGAGAAGTCCGAGAAGCTCACCGAGCCGGTGGGTGCCGGCCCCTCTGCCCTCGCCGGCGCCCCGCCAACAGCGCCACCGGCCGGACCATGCCGACCGGCATCTGTCGCCATCCAGCCGATGACCGATGATGAGTCCTCGCCGGGCCTCGTTCGTCACCCGCGGGCCCCCGCCCCGCCCGGGGCGGTCCCCGGGCAGGCTCAGCGGTCGAAGACCGACCAGCAGATGTCGTTCCGCGACGACTGGTCCTCGAGGACGAGCGCGCGGATCGCCGACGGGAGCTGGTCACGCTGCCACTGGCACTCGAGCCGCCTGGCCGCCTCGCCCTCCCCGTGCGGCGCGGCAGCGCGTGCCGCCTTGATCGCATAGGCGGCGGCTCCCAGGTCGTGCGCGGCGACGTGGGCGACGGCCCCGGCCTGACCGGCGGCGTACGCGGCGTGCCGTGCTGCTCCGGACAGGTCCCTGGCCGCGCCCATGGCATGGCCGCCCGCCGCGCGAGACTGCATCGTGGTGACCTCCCCACGCACCCATGCGCGGATGTGCTCGATCGCCTGACGAGGTCGTGGGTCACCGGGCCGGGCGGTCTCGAAGAGGTCGAGGACGTGCTCCGCGCAGCAGGCCGCCCACAGCGCCAGGAGGTGGTGATCCCCGTCGGTGAGCGTCCCACCACGGCGGACCGTCACGAGGCGAGGGTCCCGGACCTTGGCCAGGATCATGGTGGACGCTCCTCCCCTCCGCGGGGCACTCACGGTCGCATGCTCGACCGACCGCGACAACAAGCATGCGAGCCCACCGCCTGCGCTCGGGAGTCGGTCCGGCCAGCGGCGTGCACGAGCGCCACGACGGCTGGCCGGTGGCCGACCCGGGGGCTAACGTGCGCGTATGGAGCCGTACACGGACCTGCTCGTCATCGGTGCGGGTCCCTACGCGTACGCCGCCGCGGCGCACGCGCGGTCGCGTGGCATCGCGACCACCGTGCTCGGAAGGCCGATGGCGTTCTGGCGCGAGCACATGCCGGCCGGCATGTTCCTGCGCTCCGGTCCGGACTGGCATCTCGACGCCGACGACGAGCACACGTTCGAGGCGTACTTCGAGGACCGCGGGCTGCGGGCCGAGGACCACGACCCGGTCCCGATCGAGGTCTTCCTCGACCACACCGAGTGGTTCCGCCGGGCCAAGGGGATCGAGGTCGACGAGCGCCTGGTGACGTCGCTGGTGAAGGCGGACGACGCCTTCGAGGCGACCCTCGACGACGGGAGCAGGATGCGCGCCGAGCGGGTCCTCGCGGCGCCCGGCACCGCTCACTTCGCTCATGTGCCGGACTGGGCCGAGCAGGTCCCGGCCGAGCGGCGCGCGCACACGGTCGAGCTGGTCGCCTTCGATCAGCTGGCCGGTGCTCGTGTCGCCGTGGTCGGTGGCCGGCAGAGCGCGTACGAGTGGGCCGCGCTGCTGTGCGACTACGGCGCGGGGCGCGTCGACGTGGTGCACCGGCACCCGACGCCGCAGTTCGCGGCGGTCAGCTGGGCCTTCCTCGACCCGTACGTCGACCAGACGCTCGCCCAGCGCGGCTGGTGGCGCCGGCTGCCCGGCGACAAGCGCGCCGCGATCAGCGCCGAGTTCTTCCGGGTCGGCCGGCTGACCCTCGAGCCCTGGCTGGTTCCTCGGCTCCTGCCCGAGGTCGTCACCAGCCACCCCGGCTCCTCGGTGGCGGCGGTGACGGCCGGCGACGACGTCGTCCTCACCCTCTCCGACGGCGCCACGATCGCCGTCGACCACGTCCTCTTCGCCAGCGGCTACCAGGCCGACCTCGCCGCGGTGCCGTACCTGACTCCGTTGCTCGACCGGGTGTCGGTCACCGACGGGTTCCCCGACCTGAGTCCCGGGTTCGAGACCACCCTCCCGGGGCTGCACGTCCTCGGCTTCGCCTCGACGCGCGACTTCGGCCCGTTCTACGGGTTCACCAAGGGCTGCCCCTCGGCGGCGCGGATCGCCGTCGCCGAGATGCTGGCGTCCTGACGTCGGCACCGCACGACGCCACCGGGGGAGCGCCCGGCTGCGCGTGCCTGTAGTGGGCGCCTCGGCGCAGCGTGGCGAGGCCGAGGAGGGGTCGGGTGGCGGCCAGTGCGATGGGCCTCTTGTCACTCGCTGGTCCTCGCAGGAGCATTGGGCCAGCGCGCCACCGCCGTGAGCGGTGCTCGTGGGGCGGAGCAGGTCGACCCGCCGCCGTGCAGACCGAGCGAAGATCAGGCGAGGGTGCTCGTGTCGATGACGAACCGGTAGCGGACGTCGGAGGCCAGGACGCGCTGGTAGGCCTCGTTGACCTGGTCCGCGGCGATCACCTCGACCTCGGCGCCGAGGCCGTGCTCGGCGCAGAAGTCGAGCATCTCCTGGGTCAGCGCGATGCCGCCGATCATGGAGCCGGCGAAGGAGCGACGGGCGCCGATGAGCGAGAACACGTTGAGGCTCAGTGGCTCGGCCGGGGCGCCGACGTTGACCAGCGTGCCGTCCACGGCGAGGAGGCCGAGATAGGCGTCCACGTCGATGCTGGCGCTGACGGTGTTGACGATGAGGTCGAACCTGCCGGCGAGCCGGTCGAACGTTGCGGGGTCGGAGGTGGCGTAGTAGTCGTCCGCGCCCAGGCGCAGGCCGTCCTCCTGCTTCTTCAGCGACTGCGACAGCACGGTGACCTCGGCGCCGAGGGCGTGCGCGAGCTTGACGGCCATGTGCCCGAGACCCCCGAGGCCGACGACGGCGACCTTCTTCCCGGGGCCGGCACCCCAGCCGCGCAGCGGGGCGTAGGTGGTGATGCCCGCGCACAGGAGGGGAGCAGCAGCCGCTGCCTCGATGCCCTCGGGCACCGAGAGCACGTAGTCGGCGTCGACGACGACATGGGTGGAGTAGCCGCCCTGGGTGGTGGTGCCGTCGCGGTCGGTGCCGGCGTACGTGGCGACCATGCCCTCGGTGCAGTACTGCTCGTCGCCGTTGCGGCAGTTCGTGCACTGCCCGCACGAGCTCACCATGCAGCCGACGCCGACACGGTCGCCGACCCGGTGGCGGGTGACATCCGCCCCGGCCTCGGCGACGACCCCGACGATCTCGTGGCCCGGTACGACGGGGAACGGCTGGGGGCCCCAGTCGCCGTTGACGGTGTGGATGTCGGAGTGGCAGATGCCGGCGTACCGGATCTCGATCAGGACGTCGTTCGAGCCGACGGCGCGGCGCTCGATGGTGGTGGGGGCCAGGGGCTGGCCGGCGGCGGGGGCGGCGTAGGCGTGGACGCGCATGCAGATGTTCCTTCGTCTGTGGGTGTGGGTGTGGGGGTCGTCGGGGTGGTGCCGGCGAGCGGCGCTGCCGTCCCGGTGTGCTGGAGGCGTGTGGCTACTGCCTTCCGGCGTGTCTGAGCTCGGCGGCCAGCTTGCGGGCCTCGCTGGACAGCAGCTCGGCACGTGCGTCGTCGCCGGCGCCGGTCGCATGCCAGTAGTCGATCTTCAGTGCCACGTACCGCCGGCGAAGCGCCAGGTGGGCGGCTTCGAGCGCGAGCCGGCGCTGCTGCTCGGTGAGCAGCTCGATCTGCTCGGAGGACGCCGAGGCACCCAGGTGCCCGTTGGCGACGTACTTCTTCATGTCGCTCACCGACATCCCGGTCGCGGCGAGGCAGGCGACCCACAGGAGCTCGTCGAGGTCGTCCTCGTCGTAGATGCGGTGCTTGCTGCTGGCTCCACGGCTGACCGGGGCGATCACCCCGATCGACTCGTAGTAGCGCAGCGTGCTGGCCGGCAGCCCGGTCAGCGCCGCCGCCTCCTTGATCGTGTACCCGTGCTGGGCCGCGCGTGTGGTCACCCCATCGACGTTAGGAACTTGAAGTACTTGAAGTCAAAGGTCACGTGCGTCACACAGCGGACCGCGTGGACCCGGCGCCGGCTCGTGGTGGCAAGGTGGCGTCGCACGGGGCTCAAGAGGATCGAGGCTGCATGAAGGTCTTCATATCGTCGGACATGGAAGGCACCGCGGGGGTCGTGGACTGGGCCCAGTGCCTGCTCGGGGAGCCGGAGTACGGCTACTACCGGACCCTCCTGCAGGGCGAGGTGAACGCCGCGATCGAGGGTGCGCAGGCGGCGGGTGCGGACGAGTTCCTCGTGAACGACTCGCACTCGAGGATGCAGAACCTGCGGCCGGACACGCTGGCGGGCCACGCGCGCTACCTCTCCGGATCCCACAAGCCGATGTACATGATGGAGGGCCTCGACTCGTCGTTCGACGCGATCTTCTTCGTCTCCTACCACGGCTCGATGTCCACGTCGGCGCCGCTGTCGCACACCTACAACCCGCGGGCCATCGCCGAGGTCAGCCTCAACGGCACGGTGGTCGGCGAGTCCGGCATCAACTCGCTGGTCGCCATTGCGTACGGCGTCCCGGTCGTGCTGGTCACCGGAGATGACGTCACCGCCGCCGAGGCCACCCGGGTCAACCCCGGCGTGTTCACCGCCGTGGTGAAGAAGGCCGTCTCACGCTTCGCCGCCGACAGCATGCACCCGGCGCAGGCATGCGAGCTCATCAGGGCCAAGGCCGAGGCCGCTGTCGGCGCTCTTGCCGATGCCCGCCCGCCGGCGATCGCCCTGCCGGCAACCATGTCGGTCACGTTTCGCAACCCGGACCTTGCCGAGATGGCCGCGTGGATCACCGGTGTGCGCCGCTCGGGCAACACGAGCGCAGACATCGTCGATGAGGACCCGCTGCGGCTCTTCCGCAAGTTCGTCAGCGTGGTCCTGCTCACGCGCGGCATCGCGGAGTAGGACGCACGAGGGTGGGGCGTCTTGAGCGCGGCGACCGCACCGAGGACGAGGCACGGTCAGCCGCAGACACCGTGCGCGGCGGCCGACCGGACCTGCCGATGTGCGGACGACGGCCGGGTCGTTCCGGCAGGGTCCCCCTGCCCCGTTTTCGTCCACCTGGACGATAACGACCTCGTTTCGCTGGATTCTGCGTTCGTTCTCGTCCAGGTGGACGACATCGACCTTGTCGGGGCAGCATTCGCGCCGTCGGGATCCCAGGACGCGGACATGCCGCAGACACCGTGCGCGGCGGCCAACCGGATCTGTAGCCGCGATCAGGCGCGGCCATCCTGATCCAGCGCGATCCGCTTGCTTGTGCCGATGAGCGGGCGCCTACCCCCACGCCACGTCGGCGCTGCTCATACCAGGTCGCGGGCTTGCTCGCGGATGAAAGCGCTGGCCGGGCGCGGCGTGATCCCGCGCTCGCGCAGTGGAGCGTCGTCCCAGGTCGCTTCCACCGTGTCCTGGTGGAGACCGGCCCCGAAGGC
>JAICKK010000081.1 GCA_025927955.1 Nocardioidaceae bacterium | reverse complement strand
GCTGTGAACTGTCTCTGGTCGGGTGCAGTGGCTCGCCACGATCGATGGGGTTCACCCGCAACCTTCTTGATCAACTCACCGGACTTGAGGATCTCGATGCCATAGACCCAGTTCGCCATCATCAGCAAGGCAGCCTGGTGCGAGCCGGAGTTCGTGGCGGCACACATGTCCGGGACCAGGCTGAGTCCATAGTCGTGGGCGTAGGCGTCGTAGACGCTGGTGAGGACGCAGCAGTCAGTGGTGAAACCACCGATGAACAGCTCCTGCACCCCGAGGCTGCGGAGGGTGAGGTCGAGCGAGGTGCCGTGGAACCCGCTCCACCGGTGCTTGTCGATGACGGTGTCCTGCGGTTGCGGCGCGAGCGGATCCACGATCGTGATCGCGTCGCTGTCTGCCCGGTAGTACACCGGATGGCCCTCGGAGTCGAAGACCTCACCTCTGGAGACACCGACGCCGTCGGGCCGATTGACGTGCCGCGTGTAAACCACGGGAACACGTGCGGTCCGACAAGCCGCTATGACGGCTGCGGCAGCCGCGACAGCCTCATCAACCCCTTGAACGCCGTACTGGCTCTCGTTCTGCATGTCGACGAGCAGTAGCGCAGCTTGCGAAGTCGCCATGCCCATGTATAGCCGATGAGTGTGGGGGCAGCATGCCCCAGGGCACGGTCGCGCTAGCGCGAGGCGCTCGCCACCGTTTGATCTGGTAGCGCATGTGAACACCGAAGCACGGAAGCGCCGCAGTGGCCGTGGTCACCTGAGCCCAGGCCTCAGCTCAAGGGACGGGCGACATCCATTAGGCATCTCTACGGATCGCGTCTTCCGCCGCCTTTCGGTAGGGCAGTTCCACGCCCATGGCCGAGATCCGGACGCCTGCCGGCGCCCCTGGCGCGCTGGCCGGAGATCGGAGAAGGCATCGCCCCGGCCTTGTCGTGTATCCCCGTGATTGCCAAGCGGGCCGGTGAGTAGGGTCCAGTTGTGCCAGAGTTGCAGTTGCTGTCCGCTAGCCACGGACCGGCGGTCATGGCCTTCGAGCTGGGGAACCGCGCGTACTTCGCAGAGTCGATCTGCGACCGTGGCGACGCCTTCTACGACAGCTTCACCGAGCGGCTTGAGTCCCTGCTGGCCGAGCAAGCGGCGGGCACCAGCGCGTTCTACGTGTACGCCGACGAAGGCGGCGCCATACTCGGCCGGTTCAACCTCTACGACATCAAGGAAGGAGCCGCGAGGCTCGGCTACCGGGTGGCCCAGCATGCGGCCGGTCGCGGCGTGGCGACCGCAGCCGCGCGCGACCTGTGCGCACTGGCGGCCACTCGGTATGGGCTGCGTGCACTGATGGCCGCAACGTCCCGCGAGAACATCGCGTCTCGGAAGGTCCTGACCAAGATCGGATTCGTTGCGATCGGCCCGGCCGATCCTGCCGACATCGGCGGCAAGCAGGGAACGCTGTACCGGCGCGACCTCACCACGGGATGAGGGCCCGCGCATGCGGCGCATCGGCGCATCGGCACAGCGGCACAGCCTCAGCGCCGGATCGGCTTTCGTGCCGTGGAGGAACAGGCCCTCGTCCAGCACGTTACTCACCGCCAAGTCGGACCGGACCATGACGAGGTTCGGATCGCACCACGGTCGGGAGCGCGTCACTTCGCCGCGTGTCGGCGCACATAACGGCCAGAACCGCTACCGGAAGTTCGTGGGAGCGTTGCCTCCTGTCGTTCCGTTGCCCGGTGGCGCGGTTAGGCGTCGCGGCGGCGCAGCAGGAAGGCGGCCACGGCGTAGGCCGCCGCCACCCAGGTGACCATCACGGCGAGCCCCGTCCACGGGGCGAGCTCACCTGGCGTGTGCAGGCTCGTGGAGAAAGCGGCTCCGGCTCCGGTGGGAAGCCAGGCGCTGGCGTGGTCGGCCCGGGTGCCGTGGAAGAGGAGCAGCAGGACCGGCAGGACGAGGATGACCGCGAACAACGTGACGAGCGCACCCGGGGTGCTGCGCACGATCCAGCCGATCGCGCCGCCGAGAAGTCCGATCAGGGTGAGGTATACCCCGGTTCCGACCACGACGCGCAGCACGTCGGGCTCAGACAGGGCGTACGTCGGTCGGTAGCCGGACAGGAATGCCTGGGCGATGAAGAACGCGGCGACGGAGGCCGCCACCATCGCGCACGCGACGACCGCCGTGAAGACGATCACCTTGGCCAGCAGCACCGGCAGTCGTCGGGGCACGGCGGCGAAGGTGGCCCGGACCATGCCCGTGGAGTATTCGCCGCTGACGACCAGCACGCCCAGCGAGCCGATGAGAAGCTGCCCGAGGTAGTAGCCCTGCAGCGGGCCGGACGCGACGAGGTCCTCGGGGGCGAGCCCGGCAGGATGGCGGGTGTTGTGGCCGATGATCGCGCCGAACGCCGCCATGGCCAGCATCGCGGCCATGACCAACGGGGTGGAGCGCAGACTCCAGAGCTTCGCCCATTCCGAGGCCACGACGCGCGGCAGCGTGACGTGCCAGTCGACACGTCCTGCGGGCGTGGGCTGGGTCAACTGACCGGTCCCAGCTGTGGTCGTCGTCTCGCTCATGCTGCACCCTCGTCGCTGGACATGTCCGCGGCGTGACCGAGTCGCCCGTCGTGGTCGTCGGCTCGGAAGTCGACGCTCTCGCGGGTGAGCGCCAGGTAGGCGTCCTCCAAGGAGGCCGACTGGGGCGACAGCTCGAAGATGGTGATCTGCGCCCCCGCCGCCAGTGTCCCGATGTGGTCGCTCGAGAGTCCCTCGACGATCATCGCATCGCCGCCCAACTCGACCGCGGCGCCGGCGCCCTCGACAAGCCTCGCCAGCTGACCGATCGACGAGGCCCGAACCCTGACGGTCTCGACGCGTGCCTCTTGGAGGAAATCGGCCATGGGCTGGTCTCGCAGCAGACGGCCCTTGCCGACGACGATGACGTGGTCGGCCGTGATGGCCATCTCGCCCATGAGGTGGGAGGAGAGGAAGACGGTGCGACCCTCGGCGGCGAGCCCCCTGAGCAAGGACCGGATCCACCGGATGCCGTCCAGGTCGAGCCCGTTGATCGGCTCATCGAGAACCAGCGTCGCCGGGTCACCCAGGAGCGCCGCTGCCACGCCGAGGCGTTGACCCATGCCCAGCGAGAACGAGCCCACTCGCTTGTCGGCGACGTCAGCGAGACCCACGAGCTCGAGGACCTGGTCAACCCGTGAGCGACCGATGCCGCTTGTCAGGGCCAGTGACCGCAGATGACTGCGCGCCGAACGTCCGGGGTGCAGCGACCGCGCCTCGAGCAAGGCGCCGACCTCATTCAACGGAGCAGCATGTGCATGCGGCGCCCTGCCGTTGACCCGCACAGTGCCGTCGGTGGGTCGGTCCAGGCCGACCATCATCCGCATGGTCGTGGACTTGCCGGCGCCGTTCGGACCCAGGAAACCGGTCACGATGCCTGGTCTGGCGCTGAAGGTGAGGTCGTCCACGGCGAGCTTGGCACCGTACCGCTTGGTCAGGCTGCTCGCGTCCATCCGGCCGCGCACAGCGCCCACCACGGGAGCAGCACGGTCAGCGTCACCATGCCGGGCAGCCCGGGCAAGTGGCGCTGCGACCTACCGCGGCGGATCACGTCGTGCCAGGCACATGTCGTTCCGGCTCGCTTGGCATTGTCTCCGCTGCCAACTGTGACGAACGACGGTGGGCGCAACGGTGACGACCTTTCCCGGGCCGTGTGACCCGGCAGTGGTCCCTCGCTGTCGGCGGCGGAAAGGGTGTTGACTCGACGACCAGTCTCCCCCACCCTTGTGCACCTGCGGCACGTGCCGCCCCGACTTCAGGAGACACCCGTGAATGAACGACGATCGACCAAGCGACGGCCATGCGCCGGCGCGTGCTCGAACGCCGCGCTCGGCGGTGTCGTCATGAGCAACCCCATGTAGTGCGACCACGCATCACATGGGCCGCCAGCTGCGCTGCAGCGGGCGGCCCTTCGTCTTGCACGACGCGCAGTGCCCACGACAGTCGGGGGCCGAGCGCGCCCCACCCCACGTCGCCCAACAGGACAGGGCAACGGTCTACGAAGCCGTCCGGTGCAGGTTCGAGTCCTGCCGTGGGGACTGGTAGGACCCGACAAGGAGCAACGAAGTGGAGCAGATCAGCAAGAGGCTGATGAACTGGGCGTCGATCCTCGAGGACCAGACACGCGAGCAGGCCCTCCTCACAAGCCGGATGCCGTTCATCTACCCGCACCTCGCGCTGATGCCCGACGCGCACCTCGGCAAGGGGGCGACGGTGGGGAGCGTCATCCCGACGCTCGGCGCGGTCATTCCCGCCGCCGTGGGTGTCGACATCGGCTGCGGGATGATGGCTGTGCGCACCCAGCACCACGTCGGCGACCTCCCCGCGAGTCGGCAGGCCCTTCACGCCGCGATCAGCGCGGCCATTCCACTGTCCGCCGGCAAGTACAACAACGCGATGTACTCGGCTGGGACCACTGCCCGGATCTCGGCCCTCGAGGAGATGGCGGGCGTCGAGCAGGCCCAGGCGACTGCTCCGAACTGGCGCATGCAGCTGGGGTCATTGGGGTCGGGCAACCACTTCATCGAGGTCAGCCTGGATGAGACCGACCACGTGTGGCTCTTCCTGCACTCGGGTTCCCGGGGCGTGGGCAACAAGCTCGCCATGAAGCACATCGGCGTTGCGCAGCGGCAGTGTGAGAGGAGATGGATCGCGCTGCCGCACCGGGACCTCGCCTACCTCGTGGAGGGTGAGCCGGAGTTCTGGTCCTACATGGAGGCGCTGCGCTGGGCTCAGCGGTTCGCGTACCTCAACCGTGAGGAGATGATGCACCGCGTCATCGACTCCTTCGAGAAGTGGGCCGGACCGGTCCAGCGAGTCGAGGAGATCAACTGCCACCACAACTACACATCTCGAGAGAGGCACTTCGGCAAGGACGTATGGCTCTCCCGCAAGGGCGCGATCGACGCCGCCCCAGGCGTTCGCGGTCTGATCCCCGGCTCCATGGGCGCGAAGTCGTACGTGGTGACGGGAACGGGGAACCGACTTGCCCTGAACTCATCACCCCACGGCGCAGGACGCAACCACTCACGGTCCGCAGCGAAGCGCCTCTTCACCCGAGAGGACCTCGACACGCGGATGGCCGGGATCGAGTGGGGGAACTCCGACGCCTTCCTCGACGAGCACCCCGACGCCTACAAGGACATCGACATCGTGATGCACGACGCTGCCGACCTCGTCCGCATCGACCACGCCCTTCGACAGATCGTCAACGTCAAGGGCGACTAGCAACAACGCCCCCTCGTGCGTCGTACATGACAGGTCGTCCTACCGCCGCGAAGGCGGTGGGGCACCAGGGCTGGTGCGGGAGGCGTCCGGGTCGGGCTCACGGCGTCCCGACGTGGTTGCCGTGCAGCAGATCAGCCACGGGCGTGACGGGCAGGTCGGGAATCCTTGTGCGGGTGTCGTCGACGACGGGCGGCAGGCCGTCCATGGCCAACGCGGCTTGCGCCTGTCGGCCGGGGCGTCCGGGCAAGAGCGCGGTGGCGTGCAGGGCCGCGATCGGCAGGTGCCGCGGGGAGCCGGGCCAGGCACGGGCCTCCATCAGGTGCCGGGCGAGGTCGGTCATGCTGAGCTGTTCGGGGCCGGAGAGGGTGTAGGCGGCCCCGCGTAGCGACGGCTGATCGATCAGTCGCACCGCGAGAGCGGCGACGTCGCGGACCGCGACCCAGCCCACGGGGGTGTCTCCGCGGCCGATGACGAGTGGCCGGTGCGAGCGCCGCGCCGTGGTGGCGAGGAGCTCGATCCACAGATCGGCGAACGCCTCGGGGCGGATGACCGTCCCCCGGACGCTGGACCGGAGGAGGGCCTGCTCGGCCTGGAACTTCGCCCGGAACAGTCCCATGGCGCTGTCCGGTGCAGCGCCTGCCACCGAGACCAGGACGACCTCCGCCCCGGCTCCTTCCGCGGCCCGCACCAGCAGCTGGTTGCCGGCGAAGTCGACGCCTGCCGGATCCACGAACGGGAACCCCGTGACCGCGGAGACGACGACATCGACGCCGGCCAGCGCCCGCTCCAGGAGATCGGGATCGGTCACCGATCCCTGCACGGCCTCGGCACCGGCGGCCACCCGGCGGGTCGGCCGCCTGCCCCGGGCGAGCACGCGTACCCGATGTCCATGGGCGAGGAGGCCGCCGGTCACGTGGGAGCCGAGCCTGCCGGTGCCCCCGACGACCAGGATCACGGCTCGCCACCGGAGGTCAGTGAGGCCACGAACCCGTCGGCGGTAATGTGGTCGTCGACCACCGGCTCCATGTAGAACCGGCACGATCCGGCCTGGTCGTCCTCGACGCGGAAGATCATCACCCCCCGCATCAGGTGTCGGCTCCCGTCGCGTCGGGTCCCGCTCATCTCCCACTCGCTCCACACCTCGCCGCCGACCACGGCCTCCCGCACCAGCGATGCGACCAAGTCAGGGACGGCGGTCAGGATCCCGGTCCAGTTGCGACGTACCTGCTCGTTGCCGAGGAACCCGCGCTCCGGATGGCACGGGGTCTCGTTGACGTAGTCCGGCGTGAAGCAGTCGACGATCCGCTCCACGTCATGGGCGTTGGTGGCGGCCAGGACTCGGGCCAGGAAGGGTGATCGCGCCATGACGGCTCCACTTGCCAGATTTAGATACAGTAGCGTGTATCTAAAAGGAGTGTGACCCGGTTGCCGCCGCCCGTCAAGCCCCGGACCTACGACGCCAGCCGTCGTCGCGCCGCCGCCCGCGAGCGTCGCGAGACCATCCTCGACGCGGCCCGCGAGCAGATGCTGCGCGACGGCTACGCCGCGACCACGGTCGCCGGCATCGCCACTGCCGCGGGGGTCTCGTCCGAGACCATCTACAAGGCCTACGGAGGCAAGACCGGCGTCGTGCGCGCCCTGCACCAACGAGCGCTCGAGGGCGCCGGCACCGTGCCCGCCGAGCAACGGTCAGACCGGCTCCGCGGCGTCTCCACCGGTCATGAGCTGGTCGCCGGCTGGGCTCGGCTGGCCAGCGAGGTCGCACCCCGGGGTGCCCCGCTGGTCATCCTCCTGCGAGACGCGGCGGCCAGCGACCCGCAGGCACGAGCGGTTCTGGAGGACATCGACCAGTCCCGGCTGGTCCGCATGCGCGACAACGCGCGCGCCCTGTTGGCGACCGGGGACGTGCGACCCGGCCTCACCCTCACCGAGGTCACCGACGTTCTGTTCACCGTCTCCTCGGCCGAGATGTACGAGCTGCTGGTCATCCGCCGCCGCTGGACCGCACGCCGCTTCACCCGCTTCCAACGCGAGACGATGGCCGCCGCCCTCCTCACCCCCCGACCCTGACAGCCGGTAGCGGCCGGACGCCGACCAGCGGTCGGCGCCGCGCCAGCCGGGGCCGCCGCTCGCACCGGGAGATGCGCCCCACAGCCCGGGGAGCCGGCGCATGGCGAACGGCACTCTCGTGGCGCTGCCTAGCCGGCGAAGGTCGCAAAGGTCCAGTGGTTGCCGTCAGGGTCGGCCACCGTGAAGTCGCGCGAGGGATAGTCCCGGTGGTCGGTGAGCTCGTGCACGACGGTCGCGTCCAACGCGTGTGCGCGCGCCATGACCGCGTCAGGGTCAGCGGTGACGACGTGCAACGAGCTCGCACCCGGCCGGCACGGTGTGGGGCGCTCGCCTGTGCTCGAGAGCAGCACCCGGCCGCCTTCGGGCCAGTCCAGCTGGCAGTGGTGGATCAGCCCGTCGCGCTCGCCGGGGATCAGCAGGTCGTCGGTGAACCCGAGCGCGAGCAGCCAACCACGGAGCTTCTGCGCGTCATCACTGACGACGCTCGCCCAGATGCTCTGCTGGCGCACGCCGCTCGTTCGAACACTCACGGTCCCAGCGTAGGGCCGTAGCCGCGACATGGCACTCGTCCACCGCACCGGTCAGGTCCGGACCCTGTCGCCTTCCGGGCGCCCGGCGGGGAGGTCGGGTGAGCGACAGGACGCTCAGGCGGGCTCCTGCGACCAGACCTCGTCCCCGTCCACCCACACGGTGCGTACGTCGGCGGGCGTGCCGAGCGCGAACGCCTTGGCGAGGGCATCCTCGTTGCCGGACGCGTTGCGCAGCGCCACGTCGAGGGTGGAGGACGGACGCGGCCGCAGCCACTGGGCGTCGAACCGCTTGCCCACACCGAGGTCGCCGACCTCCGAGGACAGCCCGAGAGCCGTCGCGCCGGCCGTCGTGGCCAGGTGCAGCAGGTGGGCCGGCGCCAGCTGGTAGCCCTGCTCGCTGAGCAGCTGCTGCATGAAGTACGCCTGCAGCCCCTCCTTGAGCAGCGAGAAGCCGGTGCCGGCGCCCACGTCCGAGCCGAGCGCGACGTGCACGCCGTAGGCGAGGTGGCGCGTCAGCGGGAACAGACCGCTGCCGAGCGCGGAGTTGCTGGTCGGGCAGTGCGCGACGCTGGCTCCCCGCTCGGCCAGGGTCCGCAGCTCCGCGTCGGTCGGGTGCACGTTGTGCGCGAGGATGCTGCGCGGGCCGACGAGGTGGTGCTGGTCGTAGGTCTCGAGGTAGTGGCTGAGCTCGAACAGGCGCGCCACCGTGGCGATCTCTCGGACGTTCTCGTTGATGTGCGAGGTGAAGTAGCCGCCCTCGACCTCCTCGAGCACCGCGCGGCAGGCCTTGAGCAGGTCGTCCCCGCACGAGAGCGAGAACCGGGGGATCACGGCGTACCGGTTGCGGCCGACCCCGTGCCACCGCCGGGCGAGGGCCAGGGACTCGTCGTAGGCTCTCTCGGGCGTGGTCAGCAGCTCGTCGCGCAGCAGCCGGTCGCTGACCACCAGACCGCTGGTCACCCGGATGCCGACCCGCGCGGCCTCGGTGAACAGCGCGTCGACGGCCGGGGCGAAGTGGGCTCCGAAGACGAGCGCGGTGGTGGTCCCCGCCTGCGTCAGCCCGCCGACGAACTCCTCGGCGACCGAGACGGCGTACGACGGGTCGCCCAGCCGTGCCTCCTCGGGGAGGGCGCACCGCTCCAGCCAGTCGAGCAGCGGCATGCCGAGGCCGCCGATGGCGCGCACCTGGGGGAAGTGGACGTGCGTGTCGACGAAGCCGGGCAGCACCAGCCCGCCGGACAGGTCCACCACCTGCTCGCCGGGGTGACGCGAGCGGACCTCGGCGTAGGCCCCTCGCTCGAGGATGGCCCCGTCGCGGACCAGGAGCCCGGCGTCGGCCTCGGCCCGCAGAGGCCCGCCGGTGAAGGGGTCCTCGGGGGTGTCCAGGACGGTCCCGCGGTAGATCGTCATCGCGCGGCGTCGCGACCGTCGGCGGCCGAGGCAGACGCGGCCCGGGCCGACCGGTCCCCCTCGATCTCCAGCAGCAGAGCGGCCGCGACGCTGACCGCGACCGTCGCGGGGTCCTTGCCCGACAGCGACGTGAGCCCGATCGGCGTGGTGATCCGCGCGATGGTCTCCGGGGCGTGCCCACCCTCGTCGGCGAGCCTGCGCTGGAACCGCGCCCACTTCGCCGACGACCCGATGAGCCCGATGGAGCCCAGGTGCGAGGTGCGCAGGGCGGCGTCGCACAGCGCCGCGTCCTCGGCGTGGTCGTGGGTCATCACCAGCACGTGCGTCCCGGCCGGCAGCTCGCCGAGCACGAGCTCGGGCAGCACCGGGACCTGGTGCACGTGCACGCCCGCGACGGAGTCGTCGAGCACCGCCAGCCGCTGCGCGGTGAGCTGCTCGGGGCGGGTGTCGACCAGGTGCAGCTCGAGGTCGTGGCGCGCGAGGATCCGGGCCAGCTCGAGACCGACGTGCCCGACGCCGAACACCGCGACGGCGGGGACGACCGGCAACGGCTCCAGCAGGATCGTCACCTCACCTCCGCAGCACTGCACGCCGTGCTGGTAGGGCGCCTTGTCCGAGAGGGCGACGGTCAGCATCTCGGGCTCCCGCGACGACGTGCCCATCAGCTCGCGAGCGCGCTCGACCGCCACCGCCTCGAGGTTGCCGCCACCGACCGTGCCCCAGACGCGACCCGGCCCGACCACCATCTTGGCGCCGGCCTCGCGCGGCGAGTGGCCCCGCACGGTCGCCAGCGTCACGAGCACGCCCGGCTGCCGGGCGCCGCGCAGCGCCTGGACGCCCTTCACCCATTCCATGACCTGCGCTATCTCCTGCTCAGCTCGTGCTGCACGCGCTCGGACTCCGGCTCGTAGTCCGGCGCGTCCTCGTCGCGCTGGTCGGGGACGCGCCCGGGAGCACCCTCGACCACGTGGCCGTTCTTCGCCGGCTCCACCGGTCCCTGGGCACCGGCCCGGGCCTGTTCGACCGCCCAGAAGACCGCCTCCGGTGTCGCCGGCGAGGCGAGGTCCACCGAGGTGCCCGCCGGGCCGAACGCCGCCGCGGCCTGGCGCAGCGCCTCGCGCACCGAGAAGGCCAGCATCAGCGGCGGCTCGCCGACCGCCTTGGAGCCGTAGACGGCCCCCTCCTCCGGTGCGTGCTGGAGGAGGGCGACGTTGAACTCCTCCGGCATCTCGGAGAAGCTCGGCAGCTTGTAGGTGCTCGCGGCCTGGGTCAGCAGCCGGCCCCGGCCCGGCCCGTCGCTCTCGTCCCAGCGCAGGTCCTCGAGGGTGAGCCACCCGGCGCCCTGCACGAACCCGCCCTCGATCTGGCCGACGTCCACCAGCGGCGAGAGGCTGTCGCCCACGTCGTGCACGATGTCGACCCGGCGGAGCCGGTAGGCGCCCGTGAACCCGTCCACCTCCACCTCCGCCACGGCGGCGCCGTACGCGAAGTACTTGAACGGCTCGCCGTGGAAGATCGAGGAGTCCCAGTGGATGCCCTCGGTCCGGTAGAAGCCGGCGGCGAAGAGCTGCACGCGCTGGAAGTACGCGTCGTAGACGATCTCCTCCCACGGCACATGCTCGCTGGAGAACGCGATCGCGCGCACCTCCCCGTCGACGAACCGCACGTCGGCGGGGCTCACGCCCAGCCTGGTCGCCGCCACCTGCGCGAGCCGCTCCCGGATCTGCTCGCAGGCGTTCTTGACCGCGGCGCCGTTGAGGTCCGCGCCCGAGCTCGCCGCGGTCGCCGACGTGTTGGGCACCTTGTCGGTGCGGGTGGGCGCCAGCCGCACCTTCTCCAGGGGTACGCCGAGCGTGGTGGCCGCCACCTGCAGCATCTTCGTGTGCAGGCCCTGGCCCATCTCGGTGCCACCGTGGTTGATCAGCACCGAGCCGTCCTTGTAGACGTGCACCAGCGCGCCGGCCTGGTTGAACGCGGTGAGGTTGAACGAGATGCCGAACTTCACCGGCGTGATGGCCAGGCCCCGCTTGACGTGCGGGTGCGCCTCGTTGAACCCAGCGATCTGCGCGCTGCGGGTCGCGAAGTCGCTCGACGCGTAGACCTGCTCCCAGGCGGCGTGCAGGCGCTCCGGGTGGCCGACGGGCTGGCCGTACGGCGTGGTCTGGCCCTGGGTGTAGAAGTTGCGCCGCCGCAGCTCGTCGGCGCCGAGGCCCAGCAGCGGGGCGCACCTGCCCAGCACGTCCTCGAGCACGAGCATGCCCTGGGGACCGCCGAAGCCGCGAAAGGCCGTCTGGGACGTCTTGTTGGTCTTCGAGATCCGGCCGTTCACCCGGACGTTGGGGATCCAGTAGGCGTTGTCGATGTGGCACAGCGCCCGCGCCAGCACCGGCTCCGACAGGTCGAGGCTCCAGCCCCCGTCTGAGGTCAGCGTCGCGTCGAGGGCCCGCAGGTGGCCGTGGGCGTCGAAGCCGACCCGCCACCGCGCGTAGAACCCGTGACGCTTGCCCGACATCGTCATGTCCTGCGCCCGGTTCAGCCGCAGCCGCACCGGACGGCCGGTGAGCGTGGCGCCCAGGGCCGCGATGGCCGCGAACCCGTGCGGCTGCATCTCCTTGCCGCCGAAGCCGCCGCCCATCCGCAGGCACTGCACCGTCACCTCGTGGCTGTGCAGGCCGAGCACGTGCGCGACGATCTCCTGGGTCTCGCTCGGGTGCTGCGTGCTGCTCTGCACGAACACCTGCCCGTTCTCGTCGACGTGGGCCAGCGAGGCGTGGGTCTCCAGGTAGAAGTGCTCCTGCCCCGAGAAGTCGATCTCACCGCTGAACACGTGCGCCGACTCGTCGAACGCGCGCTTCACGTCACCGCGCTCCATGTGCGGCTGCCCGCCCTGGAAGCTGCCGGCATCGATCGCCTCCCGGACGGTCACCAGCGACGGCAGCGGCTCGTAGTCCACCTCGACCGCCTTGGAGCCCAGCCGGGCCGCCTCGATGCTCTCCGCGAGCACCCAGCACACCGCGTGCCCGTGGAACATCGCCTCGTCGGGGAACAGCGGCTCGTCGTGCTTCACGCCCGCGTCGTTGACCCCCGGGACGTCGGCCGCGGCCAGCACCCGGACGACGCCCGGGACGGCGTAGGCCGGCTCGGTGCGCAGCCCGGCGATGCGTGCGTGCACGTGTGGCGACTGCACCGGGTAGGCGTGCAGGACGTCCTTGGCCCGGTGGACCAGGTCGTCGGTGTAGAGCGCCTCACCGGTCACGTGCAGCGAGGCGCTCTCGTGCGGGATGGCGAGGCCCACGACGGGCTGCTGCGGTCGTTCGGACAGTGCGCTCATGCGGGGTCCCCTCGGAATCGTGGGCTGGAGGAGCGTAGCGGGGGAAGTTCGCGATTCCGTGGGGTGGATTTCATGCTCCCACCTCCTCGAGGGTCGTGTCGTGTGCGTAGAGCTTGAGGAGTGCCTGGCCGAGCATCGCCGAGCGGTACGCGGCGCTGGCCCGGTGGTCGTCCAGCGGAGTGCCCTCACCGGCCATCACCTCCGCCGCCCGCCGTACGGCGTCCTCCCGCCAGGGCTGCCCGACCAGCGCCTCCTCGGTGGCCAGGGCCCGCACAGGGGTCGCGGCGACGCCGCCGAGACCGATCCGTGCCCGCCGTACGACGCCGTCCTCGACGTCGAGGGCGAACCCGACGGCCACGCTGGAGATGTCGTCGAAGCGCCGCTTGGCGATCTTGTGGAACGCGGTGAGGCGGGCCAGCGGCCGCGGGACCCGGACGGCGCGGATGAGCTCGTCGGGCCGACGCACGCTCTGCCGGTAGCCGGTGAAGTACTCCGCCAGCGGCACCTCGCGGTCCCCCGCCGCCGAGGTGAGCACCACGACGGCGTCCAGGGCGAGCAGTGCCGGCGGCGTGTCCCCGATGGGGGACCCGGTGCCGAGGTTGCCACCGATGGTCGCACCGTTGCGGATCAGGCGGGACGCGAACTGCGGGAACATCTCGGCCAGCAGAGGCACCTGCCCGTCGAGGCGGCGCTCGACCTCGGTGAGGCTGAGGGCGGCGCCGATCTCGACCCACTCGTCGGTGACCGAGAAGCCGCGCAGCTCGGCGAGCCGGTCGATGGCGACGGTGAGCGCCGGCCGCGACCCGCGGAGGTTGACCTCGACACCCCAGTCGGTCGAGCCCGCGACGAGCACCGCGTCGGGCCGCTCCGCGATGAGCTGCAGGGTCTGGGCGAGGTCCGCAGGACGCACGATCTCGGCACCGTCCCGCCCCAGCCGGAGGGGCGTCACCTCCGGTGGTGGCGCGGCCAGCCGCGCGGCGAGGGTGTCCCCCTGCTCCGGCTCGCCGAGCGCGTAGGCCGCGTCCCGGATGGGCCGGTAGCCGGTGCACCGGCAGAGGTTGCCGCTGAGCGCATGCAGGTCGAAGCCGTTGGCTCCCTGCTCGTGACGGTGCTCGTGCTCGTCCGAGGCGCCGTCGGGACCGGGAGCGCCCGCGCAGCGGCCGGGCCGGTAGTACTCCGCCGCCATGCTGCACACGAAGCCCGGCGTGCAGTAACCGCACTGCGAGCCTCCGCGGACCGCCATCTCCTGCTGCACGGGGTGCATCCGCTCGGGGGACCCGAGCCCCTCGGACGTCACCACCTCCTGGCCCGCCAGCGACCCGGCCGGCATGAGGCAGGCGTTGAGCGGCGTCCACTCCGTCGGCGTGTCCACTCCGGGCCGGGCGACCATCACCGAGCACGCACCGCACTCGCCCTCGGCGCAGCCCTCCTTGGCACCGGTCGCTCCGCAGCCGCGCAGCCAGTCCAGGGCCGTCGTGTGCGGGGCGACGTCTCCCAGCGGGACGGCCCGTCCGTTGAGGGTCACGGTGGGGATGTCCGGCGTGGCCATCGTCGTCACCTCTTCTCGTGGTGTGGGTGCGGGTGGGGTGGTCCTCACTTCGGCTCCAGCAGGCCCTGGGCGCGCTTCTCGACCCAGCGGGTGCGGGCGGCGTGGATCGGGTTGGCCTCGGCCAGGAAGTCGTCGAACCGGTAGCCGGCGATCTTCGCGATCTCCAGCAGCGCGGCCGCGTGCTCCTGGGTCTCGGCGTTGCCGAGGCGGGCCCGGCCCTGCTCGAGGACCTTGTCGAAGGAGTCCACGTCGCGCACGCAGACCACCAGCGGGAAGCCGAACCGGTCGCGGTAGGCCTGGGTCAGCGAGGCGAGCTCCTCGTGCTCGACGTCGCCGAGGCGGTTGAGGCCGCGCGCGGACTGGTCCTTCAGCGACTCCTCCCCCGTCAGGCCCTCGACGACGAGCGCCGAGCCGAGGTCGGGGTAGGCCTCGATGAGCTCTCGCTGCTCCTCCGGGGAGGCGCTGAACAGGGCCTCCTGGAACGCGCGGCGCAGGTTCTGCGTGTCCTGGAAGGGTCGGAAGTCGTAGGCCCGCTCGACCACCCACTCCGGTCCCTGGAAGAGGCCGGAGAACGTCTGCACGAACTCCTCGCGCGTGATCTCGTTGACCTCGTCGAGGCGGACGGTGTCGCCCGGCTGACCGGCGACGGCGGGGCCGAAGTCCTTGCCGATGTGGTGGAAGACGAAGTTGAGCACGATGGCGGTGATGCTGCCCAGCGTGATGCCGCTGCCCAGGATGATGGAGGCCCAGTCGGGAACCGCCTTGGCCACGTCGGGCTCGGCGGTGACGTACATCGCCAGCCCGATGCTGGTGGCCACGATGACCACGTTGCGGTGGTCGTGGAAGTCCACGCGGGAGAGGGTCTGGAAGCCGACGACCGCGACGGTCGCGAACATGGCCAGGGCCGCGCCCCCCAGGACGGGGTGCGGGATACCCGCGACGATCGCGCCGGCCTTGGGGATGAGCCCGATGAGGATCATGATCGCGCCGGCCGCGGCCACGACGTACCGGCTCTTGATGCGGGTCAGCCGCACGAGGCCGACGTTCTCGGCGAAGCAGGTGTAGGGGAAGGAGTTGAGGATCCCACCGAGCGTGGTGGCGATGCCGTCGGCCCGGAGCGCCCGTGCGATGTCCTCGCGTCCGACTCGCTTCTCGACGATCTCGCCGGTGGCGAACACGTCGCCGGTGGTCTCCACGGCCGTGATCACCATGACGACGATCATGGAGATGATCGCGGCGATCGAGAACTTCGGCCACCCGAAGTAGAACGGGGTGGTGACGCCGACCCAGGGCGACCCGCCGACGGCGCCGAAGTGCGCGTCGCCCAGCGACCAGGCGACCAGCGTGCCCACGACCAGGCCGAGCAGCACGGCGACGGTGGCCATGAAGCCCTTGAACACCCGCTGGATCACCACGATCAGGGCGAGCGTGCCCAGCGCGTAGGCGAGGTTCTTGCCGCTCGCCGGGTCCAGCGTCGGACCGGCCCCGCCCGCGGCGTCGGCCGCCGCGACCGGCAGGAGGGCGATGCCGATGATGGTGATCACCGAGCCCGTCACGACCGGCGGGAAGTAGCGGATCAGCCGGCTGAAGTACGGCGCGATCAGCAGGGTGAAGAGCCCGGCGACGATCACCGCCCCGTAGATGGTGAGCAGGCCCTCGGTGCCGCTGCCCGCCGCCAACCCGATCGCGATCATCGGCGACACGGCGGTGAACGTGACGCCCTGGAGCAGCGGCAGCCGGACGCCGACCTTCCAGAAGCCGACCGACTGGATGATCGAGGCGATGCCGCAGGTGAACAGGTCGGCGTTGATCAGGTGGATCAGCTGCCGGTCCGACAGCCCGATCGCGCTCGCGAGCAGGATCGGCACGATCACGGCCCCCGCGTAGAACGCGAGCACGTGCTGGAAGCCGTAGATGGCCAGCTTGGAGG
>JAICKK010000032.1 GCA_025927955.1 Nocardioidaceae bacterium | reverse complement strand
GGGTGGCGTCGAGCTCGTCTACACGGCCTACCGCCACGCGCTCGGCCTGTCGCTGCCACCGGCCCGCACCCAGCGCTACGTCGGGGCGAAATGGGTCGACATCAGACGCGACGCGCAGGCCGCGCTGGTGGCACGCCGACGGGGCCGTCTCTCGCTCGTGCGGTGGGCGCTCTGGCTGCGGGGGCCGAAGGCGCATGCCATCTGGGCAGCCGACGACCCGGTGCCGTTCGCCGTGGACCTTGCGCAGGCGACGCGAACCGGTGCGGTTCGCCTGTCCTCGCGGGTCAGGCGGAGGCTCAAGCGCCCGGGCGGGCACGACGTCGTCGTTGGGAAAAGGTGCCCGGACGCGGTCACGGACAGGGGACACTGGGCCGCGGCTGACGGCGTGGCCACGGCGAGGAGGCAGGTATGACGGAAGGGCCTGACGGGTCGGCGGAGCGGGATGCCGTGTCGGTGCTGGGGTGGGGGCTGCGAAAGTACGCCTGGTTCGTCGTGCTCGCGATGATCGCCCTGGCCGTGATCATCCCGCTCGCCTTGAAGAACGGGTCGCCGACGCGGTACCTGGCCCAGGCAGAGGTGGGCCCGACCGTCAAGCTGAACCTGTCCAACCTCGACCCGCTGCCCCGCGTGGGCGAGACGGTCTTCACCAACGGGGCGGTCGCGGACGCGGTGCGAGCCTCCTACCACCCGGCACTCGCCGCTTCGGAGTCCGTCGTCCCGTCGCGCGTGGAGCTCGTCGCTCCACAGGACAACGTGGTGTTCACGGTTCTGGGTCGAGGTGCCACCCCGGCCGAGGCCAAGGACGTGGCCAACGTGGCAGCCGGAACCTTCACCGAGCAGCTCAACAAGTACGGGGAGGCGGTGGGCACGTTCGCCGTTCAGCGCCCGGCCTCGACGCCCGCCGCGCCGATACCCACGGTCAACGTTCCCCTCGCCGTGCTCGCCGGAGAGGTCGGCGGGCTCATCGTGGGGTTCGGCTGCATCGCCGCCTTCCTCGTGTGGCGACGGCCCGTGCTGGACGCGGTGGCAGCCGAGCGGATCGCGGGCGCCCCCGTCTACGGGACCGTGCAGCTCGACACGTCGTCGGACGAGGCCAGAGGTCTGCCGCAGCTGTGCCACCGCCTCCTCCGAACGCGAGCGCAGGTCATCTTCCTGGTCGGGCACAAGTGGAACCGCTACGACCGGAGCCGGCTGGCGACCGAGCTGCGGGGGGTGCTCGCCGGGCCCAGAGCCGTCACGGTGCTGTCGGGGGGGCATCAGAGCTTCTGGGGCCTGACCCCGGACGCGCGCGAGGAAGGCCATGAGTCGGACCTGCTGATCGTCGACGGGCCCACCCCCACCGAGCTCGCGGTCCGTCCTGATGACTCGGTCACCTTGCTCGTGGTACCCGAGGGGTTGTCGGAGTCGAAGCTGCGAAGGGAGGCCGAGTACCTTCTCGACCCGGGCCCGAGCGGAGTGGTCCTCGTCCGCGGAGGGCCGTGGTCGAGCGGCCCGCACGCGTGGAGGGCACGACCCAGACGCGGGTCGGTCGCCCCCGACGCGGAAGCCCGCGTCTGACCACCGCTCGAGAACCGGCTGGGCGGCTCCCTGCTCAGCGCATGGTCGGGTCGTAGGACTCGGCCACGACCTGCCAGTAGCGCGGCTCGAACGGGAGCCCGCACAGCGCGTCTCGCTCGACGTTCCACAGCTGTCCGCGCCCCTCGGCGCTCGTGTCCTCGAGCTTCAAGGCGGTGCTGCCGCCGGAGTCGCCGATGTAGAACCCGTAGCGCTGTAGCGCTCGAGCGATGACGAACGCCTGCGGAGCGAGGTCGAGCGCCGCGAGGTCCACCGAGGCCTTGATGCGTAGGCGGAGCCCCTCAGGGGGCACCGCCGGGTCGTGGCCGAGGTAGGTGCCGTCCGACCCGACCATCGGGAAGATGTGCCGGTCGGAGGCGGTCGGTCCGACGGCGACCTTGAGAACGTGGGAGAGCGCACCGGCCTGCACCTGGTCCCACGAGACGGCCATGGTGGCCCCGTTGTTGCCGCGATGGGTGCCGACGTTGCGCGAGTCGTCGGAGCGACCGGTCCTCACGTCGAGTCCGTTGGAGTCCAGGTAGGTGACGGTGCCTCCGGATGCGGTCCACGTCCTGGTGCGCGTGTTGTACGCCGCCTTCTCCAGGGCCACCACGTAGCCCCTGTCGAGGTCGTAGATGGTCATCATCCCGTCCGAGTTCTCCGCAGGCCGGGCATCGCGCGGGATCCGCAGATGGTGCAGCTCGGGGGGCAGCGTGGGGCCGGTACCCCGGACGTCGTACGTCGGGTCCGTCGGCTGCGACCAGAAGATCGGCGCTCCCCACGAGTCGGCTTCGGCGCCTGCCAGGTGCAGGCACCCGCCCTTGCTGTCGGGACCGGTCCGCAGGTATGTCAGGATCGCCGGCCCCGCAGGGTGCAGGGGCGTCCGGTCCGGGAGTGGGGTGTTCCACCAGGAGCCGGCGCTGAAGGCCCGGCGTTCCCGGTCCGGCGAGGGCGCGCGCATGGCTGCCACGTCGTGGGCCGTGCGGTCGCGAGGGATGGCGGTCGCGCCTGCCAGCAGCACGGCGGGGAGTGCCGCGGCGAGGCAGACCAGCAGCCGGCGCCTGCTGCCTCGCGCAACGAGGCCGACGGCCGACCGGACGCGCTTCATCGGACCCACCCGGTCATGTTGCCATGCAGAGCGGTGAGCGGTCACCGGATCCATCTGTCGGGAGGACCTCGCGGCACCTAGAGTTCGTGGTGCTCGACTTGCATGGAGGGGCGCGCATGGAGCGGCAGCGGCGAGACGGCTCGGCGGTCGATCTGGGACCGGTCGGGGGAGACGGCGCGGAGGCTGGGCGCCAGCACGTCCGCGGCTCGGCGCTGCTGGTGCTCGGGCGGGTCGTGGCGATGGTCATCGGTATGGCGACGCAGGTCGTCATCGTGCGGACGCTGACCAAGAGCGACTACGGCGCCTTCGCCTACGCGCTGGCGCTGGCGGCGGCCGCGCGGACGCTGCTCAGCCTTGGCCAGGGGCGGTTGCTCAGCCGCTTCCTGGCGACCTACGAGGAGGAGAGGGACTACCCCCGGCTGTTCGGGGCGATCGCCCTCGCGGTGGGGACGATCTGCGCCACGAGCGTGCTCGCGATCGGAGGGCTGTACCTGTTCAGCGACCAGCTGGTCGGGTCTGCACTCAACAGCCAGGACGCCATCAAGCTCGTGCTCATCCTGGTCTTCCTGTCACCGCTCGAGGCGCTCGACCTGGTCTTCGTCTCGCTGTTCGCGGTGTTCAGCAAGCCCGGCGCCATCTTCTTCCGCAAGAACCTGCTCGCACCGTCGCTGCGGCTCGTCGTGGTGCTGCTTCTGGTCGTCACGGGTTCGTCCGTGAGGTTCCTGGCCGTGGGGTATGTGCTGGCCGGCGTCGCCGGGTTGCTGCTCTACGTCGGACTGCTGACGCGGTTGATGCGCGAGCGCGGGCTGCTCAAGGAGTTCCGGGTTCGGGAGATCATCATCCCCTTCCGCGCGGTGTTCGAGTTCTCCTTCCCCTTGATCACGGGGGAGCTGGCACTGCTGTCGACGACGGTCGGCGGCGTCTTCGTGCTGGGCCTGTTCCACGACAGCGTCGAGGTGGCCAACTACCGGTCCGTGTTCAACTCCGCCCGCCTCAACACCGCGATCACCACCGCCTTCGTGACCCTTTTCCTGCCGTTGATCGCCCGCCTCCATGCACGCAAGGACATCGACGGGCTGCGGCGCACCTACTGGCACACCGCTGCCTTCGTGGCGGTGTTCACCTTCCCGATCTTCGCGGTCACCGGACCACTCGCACCCGCCACGACGGTGACGCTGTTCGGCGCCAGGTACGCCGAGTCCGCGCCCATCCTGGCCATCCTCGCGGTGGGCTACTACGTCAACGTCGTCTTCGGCTTCAACGCCTACACGCTGCAGGTGTGCGGACGCATCCGCTTCCTCGTCGGCGTCAACCTGTTCGTCGCCGCCCTCAACGTCGGGCTCTGCTTCCTGCTGGCGCCGTCCTTCGCCGCCGTCGGTGTGGCGGTCGCCAACTGCATAGCCCTCGTCAGCCAGAACGTCCTGAACCAGTGGGCGCTGCGTCGCAGCATCCGCACCGGCTTCATCGACCGTGGGTGCTGGGCGCCCTACCTGGCGATCGTCCTCGGCGCCGGCATGCTGTGGCTGTTCCAGCTGGTCGTCTCGCCCGGCATCGTGGTCAGTGTCGCGGTGGCCGCGGTGATGTCGCTGGTGGTCCTCTTCGTCAGCCGCAGCGCACTACAGCTTCGCGACACCTTCCCGGAGCTAGGGTCGGTGCCCCTGGTCCGGACGTTCGTGCGCTGACTCCTCCTGGAGCCATGCCGGAACGTCCCGGTAGCCGTGCGCCGCCAGAGCCTGCGCGGTCACCTGTGTCGACTCCCGGTAGAGCTCCTGCACATGGCTGCGCATCTCGGGTGAGAGCCTTTCCGGAGGAGCGCCGGTGTTGGCCCGCACGTACAGCCGGCGAATCGGCTCCCGGACGCGACGAGGCAGCACCCTCAGGCGTTCACCGGCGCGCTTGACCGAGTAGGCCACATGCGCCGCCCGCACGCTACGAGGGTGCTGGGTCGGGTTGCGCGCACCCAGGTCGAGCTGGGGCAGGACGTCCGCGTCGAGACCGAGCCACCTCAGCAGATCGGCCACCACGGTGACTGGGTCACGGAAGAGCTCCTCGGCGAAGACGACCCGGATGTCCTCACCGAACGCCGAGAGCCACAGGGGCACGTAGTCGCCGTAGTACCCGATGTAGAGGCCGTGGAGATGGTCACGAGGGACGAGATCGCTGCCGTCGCGCTTGCGGTGCTCCAGCACGTCCAGGTACTCCTCGAACGACCTCATCTTCGCGATGTTGCCGAGCTCTCGCTGGAACGTGTACTCCGACCAGAGCCGGTCCACCGGGGCCCGCAGCGACAGGACGATCTTCGCCGACGGCAGCGTCCCGCGTATCGCGTCGATGATCGGCTGCCCGTTGTAGGAGTAGTTGGGGGTCGCCTCCATGGCATAGGGCTCTCCCGCGCAGTGCGTGAAGTGCCGCATGTAGGACTCCAGCGGAGGCGGCGGCCCGGAGTGATGGCGAGGGTTGAAGTAGTTGAAGTAGCCCACCTCCTTCTCGTCCGAGCCGCAGATCTGCGGGTGCTGGGCAAGGTAGTGGAACAGCGAGCCGGTGCCCGCCTTGGGCACGCCCGCGACGATGAGGTTCGGCAGCCGTCCAGCGTTCATCACATCTCCTTGCCCGCGCCCGTCGGCTCGCCCGGCGGCAGCTGCAGGAGAAGCCGATCGACGCGCAGGGTCGAGCCTGCGACCTATCATGTCAGGGTGAGGCGTGAGGTGGGCGGTGACCCGGAAGGAGCTTCCGGCCCGTCAGGGGAGGACTCCAGGACGCTCGCCTCAACGAGGTTTCGACGCCCCCGCGCCGCGGTGATCCTCGCCGTGCTCGTGGTGGTGGCGGCGGTGGTCGCGCTCGGCGCCGTCGCCGCATCGCGCCAGGGGTCTGACCTGCCGAGCGCGTCTCCTGAACGCGTCACCCGTGCGTTCGAGGCGACCTCCTGGTGGAACGAACCCCTGCCGTACAGGACACCGCTCGATCCCGCGGCCCGCGGCATCCTGCGCTACCTGCGGACCGCTCCCGAGAGTGGCCGGGGCTGCCTGATGTTGGCGGGGGCGGGCTCCAGCCACTGGGGCACTCCCTCGTACTGGTCGAAACCGTCCGACCCGTCGTACGACATCAAAGGGCTGCGCAACATCCGGATTCCCCAGCTCAAGCACCTGCGCATTCCTCGAAGCGCGAGACCGTCCTCCAACAACGACTCCGAGATGAGCATCTACGACCTGCAGAAGGGGTACGTCGTCGCGCTGACCGAGGCCGGGTACGACGCCGGCTCCGACACCTGGAGTGCATCAGGCGCCACCATCACGTACCTGGACTCGAACGGGCTGAATGTCCGGACAGGTCGGTCCGACGACCCGCGGAACGTGGGCACCCACCGAGGCAACAACGGAGCAACGATGGCCGTCTCCTGGGACCAGGTCCGGGCCGGGTCGGTCCGCCACGTCCTCAAGGTGGCAGCCGGTCCCGAGGTTGCCAATCGTTTCGTCTTTCCCATGGTCGGATCCGACGGCGACTACGAGGGCAGCAACCCGGCGGTCCCGCCGGAGGGTCTGCGCCTGCGCATCAAGCCGTCGGTCGATCTGGACAGGTTCCACCTGAGCCCCCAGGCGCTGGTCATCGCCCGGGCCCTCCAGCGGTACGGCTTCTACATCGGCGACTCCGGCGGCACGACTGCCCTGAAGCTGGAGAACACCCGTGCCGAGGGCCGTGGGCAGCTCTGGAACATCCAGGCCGACGCGCTCTGCGGTCTGCCGTTCACCAGTCAGTACTGGGACGTCGTCGCCGGGGGGTACGACCCGACCCGATGAACGCGACCCCGACCGTGGAGACAGGGGTGGCGGGACGGTCCACAACCGATAGCATGTGACGACGGTCGCACGGTGGAGGGGCGCCAGCACATGAGTCCGGTCCTGCTTGCTCTGCTTGGTCTCGTCCTCGCCCCTGCGTTGCTGGCAGTCGTCTTCGCCTCCCTCCGTCAACCGATGCGCATCGGGCTGCCGATCTTCGCCGCGCTGATCCCGTTCGGCAAGGGCGTGGCCATCGGGCCGACGCCGTTCGGGTCGCTCTCCTCCTTGGCCGGGCTCGTGCTGGCCGCCGGACTGCTGCTTCAGCTCGTGTCATCGCGTGGATCGTCGCCCCGCATCCCCGTGGACACCCCGATCTGGTTCATCTTCTTCGGCGTGGCGGCCGCGTCAGCCCTCTGGAGCATCCACCGCGCCACGACCCTTGCCGGGGTCGAGGTGTTGGGCAGCCTGGTGGTCGTCTACGCCCTGGTCGCGCTCAGCCACGTGGACCGGGGGATCCTTCGCCGGACGGAGAACGCCTTGATGGCTGGAGCGACCGTGGCGGTCTGCTACGGCTTGGTCCAGCTGTTCCTCCTCGGGGGGTTCCCCGAGAACAACGTGGCCGGGCTGCGGTCGCCCAAGGGCCGGTTCGGCAACGACCTGCTCGGGAACAACCTCGAGGCTGTGGCCCTCATTCTCCCGCTGGTGCTCGCGCTCGACCGCGCGGTCACGGAGCCCCGTCGCTCCAGAAGAGCCGGCTACGGGCTGCTCGTCGCGCTGCTTCTCGTCGGAGTCCTCATGACCGCGTCACGCACCGGCACCCTCGCTATCGCCGTGGCGGTGGGAGCTCTCGCGCTCGCCAGCCCGCAGAGGGCGCGCAAGCGTGTGATGGCCTACCTCTCCGTGGGCGGGGTAGCCGCCGCGCTGGTGTGGATCTACCACCCCGGAAACATCGCGGTGCGGACCTTCGACTCCGTGACGTCCTCCTCTGGACGTTCCGACATCTGGCAGGTCGGCCTCGAGGCGTGTCGGAAGTACTGTGCTGCCGGCTCGGGCTGGGGCACCTTCCCCGACGTCTATGCCGACACGCAGTCGCTGGTCCCCGGCGCGCGGGTGCTGGTCGGCACCGGGGGCTCCTACCAGGCCCACAACCTCTGGCTGCTCGCGGTGGTGGAGCTGGGAGCCGCCGGCCTGGTGCTGCTGGTGGCCGGCTTCGTGGTGAGTCTCTCGCAGGCCGCGAGGCTGCCGGAGACCCGCCGAGGACCGGCTCTGGGTGCGCTCGTCGGTCTGATCGTCGCCGTGTGCTTCCTGTCCAGCATGGAGTTCAAGTTCTTCTGGATGACGCTGATGTTCGTCGCCATGAACCGCAACCTGACCGAGACCGAGCCTGCGCCGGAGACGACGGGCTCCGCTCCGCGAGCCGCACCGAGCACCGCCTGACCCGCTCGACCGGACGGGCCCCCGGCCGTTGCCAGGCCGCCTGGGCTCAGGGCCGGCGGCGAGAGCCCGCGGCCCGGTTGAGCGCCTGTCCCACACCCGACCAGATGCCGGTGCCCCAGCCGACGTGCATGGCGACGAAGGCCGCCGGCAGCCAGGCCCGGTCTCGAGGGCTCTCGAACGCGCCTTCGCACACGGCGCTCGCTAGCAGGACCGTCCCGACGTACGGAGCAACCATCAGCGCCGCTTGCCGGGGTCTGCTCGGCGCGAGGGCGGCGACCGCCACCAGGTAGGGGACGAGCGCGGGCGGCAGGAGGTGCCGCAGGCTGAGGGACTCCGGATGAAGTCGGGCGACGTCGACCTTCCCCCTGCCGTAGCGGTGGTACTGACCGAACAGCGCGGGGACGGACTGGCGGCACTGCCAACGGATGACCAGCCGCGGGTCGAACAGCAGCTGCCAGCCGGCCTGCCGCACCCTGTGGTCGAACTCGAAGTCCTCGTTCGCGAACAGCCGCTCGTCCCAGCCGCCGACCTGACGGACGAGGTCGGTGGGGTAGGCGCCGAAGGGGAGGTGCTCGACGACCTGGACCGACGTCCCGTGGTGGTAGGTGGAGTTGCCCACGCCCATGCGGTTGCCCAGCGCGGCGGCGATCGCCCTTCCGGCGCTGGTGACCCCGACGGCGTCCTTGCGGCCGCCGACCCCGCCCCAGGAGCCCTGGCGGAGAAGGTCGACCGCGATCGCGACGTACGACGGCCCGACGGTGGAGTGGGCGTCCACGCGCACGAGCCAGCGTCCGCGGGCCGCGCCCAGCGCCATGTTGAGCGACGAGGGGATGTTCCGACGTGGGTTGTGCATCAGCTCGATGCGCGGGTCCCCGGCCATCCGCGAGCGCACGACCTCGCAGGTGCCGTCGGTGGACGCGCCGTCGACGACGACGATCTGGAGCCGGCGGTAGTCCTGGGTCTGCACCGACTCGAGGCAGGCGCCGAGATGCGCCTCCTCGTTCGCCGCCGGGATGACGACGGTGACGAGCTCTTCGAGTTGCACCTCACGCCCCCTGCACCTCGACCTTCTCGGGTCACGTTAGAGCGAGGTGGCTGGCGCCGCAACCGTCGTAGGACCAGACCACCGCGAAAGTTCTTTACCCGGAGCCTTCAGACCGCCATCGCAAGCGACGACAACTCTCCTAGCGACCGCATGGGATGCGGTCCCCGCAGGACAGCGCTGGGAGGCGAGTCCTGCGGCACTGATGCACAAGGGAGAAGTGCATGTCTGTATCCATGTCCAGGCGCAGGTTCATGCGCAACAGCCTCGCTGCCGCCGCCACTGTCGGCGTCGCCGGGCGGCTTTCGCTGCCGTCGCCCGCAGCGGCCGCCACCGCCTCGAGCGCTGGGAGCCTTCCCTACTCGGCGGACTCGTACTTCCGCTCCACCGTGGGCGGCGCCACGGCCGACGCCGCACGCACCAGCGCGTTCCGGAGCTTCATGAAGGCGCATCCGGAGCAGAAGAGCTACGCGTATCCGCGCATCTCCGGGCTCAGCGGCGACAAGTGGGGAACGACCTTCCACCTGTCCGGGGCGGCCGACCCCGTCTGGAAGCTGAAGGGGACCTTCAACAACCAGACCTCGATCCTCAGCACGCAGGGGGTTCACATCGCCGACTCGGTGCTGGGGCGGATCCCTGTCGGCACCCAGGATCGCGAGATGCTGGTCGTCGATCCGGTCTTCGGGTACAGCGCGTTCATCGCCGACTGTGTCCCGAACTACTCCACCCGCACCATCACCTGCTCGTCGTCGGGAGTGACCTACCACGCCTCGAACGGGTTGGACTACCGCAACCCCCGGAGCAACGACAAGCGCAACTTCACCAGCCGCGGGCGGCTCAGCGACGCAGGAGTCATCCGGCCGGACCTGCTGAACAACGCGATCGCCAACAACAGCGGCCTCGGCCACGTGCTGCAGTTCTGGTTCGTGGAGACCGACGCGAGGACGTTCGGCAACGGGTTCGTGCACCCGATGATCGGCTGCGAGAAGCGCCACATCAGCGGCTGGGGTGCCGAGGGCGAGCGGCTGTGCATCGACCCCTCGATCGACCTGACCAAGCGCGGCCTGACCGGAGCCGCCCTCGCGGTTGCCCGGACGCTGCAGCAGAACGGCGCCTACATCGGGGACAACAGCGGGTCGAGCACGATGCTGAAGGGCGCCCAGGCATCCACGTCGTACAACCCCTACGCCGGGACGAACCTCGGCAGGGACTGCCTGAAGGGCATCACCTGGGACGACTTCATCGTTCTGAAGTGCTAGCTGGCACAGCCGGGAGCAACCACGACGCCCAGGCCGCCACGTCACCTCGGGTGTAGCGTGGCGGCCGTGGGCGTTCGTCGCGATGCGGACCGGTTGCGCCACCACCTCCGTCGGCCCCTCGGGCGCACCCCTTACGTCTGGGACGCGGCCATGCTCGCGCGCCCCAGCAAGCGTGCGACCCTGGCGCGTCCGGGGAGCGCCCTCGTCATCGACGGGTTCCTGCGCTCCGGCAACACGTTCAGCGTCGCGGCCTTCATCGTCGCGAACGGGCCGGAGCACCACATCGGCCGGCACCTGCACGGAGCGCCCCACCTGCTCCGGGCGGCGCGGCTCGGGATCCCCGCGGTGCTCCTGGTCCGGCGTCCTGCCGACGCCGTCGCGTCGTACCTGGTCCGGCGCCCCAGCCTGACTGCAGGCGACGCCGTCCTGGAGTACCTCGACTTCTACGAGACGGCCTGGCGGGCGCGGAGCCACTTCGTGGTCGGGCTGTTCGACGACGTCGTGTCCGACTTCGGCGGCGTCATCAGGTCGGTCAACGCACGCTTCGGCACCGCGTTCGAGCCGTACCAGCCGACACCGGAGAACGAGAGGGCAGCCTTCCTGCTCGTGGAGGAGATGAACCGCCGGGAGTGTCGGGGCAACGTCGTCGAGAGCCACGTCGGGCGACCAAGTGCCGAGCGGGAACGCGACAAGGGCCGCGTCCGCGAGCAGCTGGCCACTGCGCAGGTCAGGGTGCTGCTGTGCCGTGCCGACGAGCTCTACGCACGCTACGAAGCCCTCCGAAGGGCGGCGCCCGCGACCGGGTAGCCGTAGCGAAGCAGGAACGGAAGTGTCGCGACGTCGACGAGCAGCCGCTGGCGGCGCGGCAGGCTCGTCTGCCACTCGCTGTCCGCGACGATGCGGACCGGACCGGTCCTGAACCGGCTCGGGTTGCCCGAGAGGTAGTGGTTGGGACCGAGGACCACCGTGTCGTCGCTGGTGAACGGTGCCTCGCAGTCCTCCTCGAGCATGTCCAGGATCGACTGCACCGTGGCGCGCGGATGCGCCGCGAAGTCCTCGTACCGCACCGGCAACCAGCGGCGCGGGTCGATGTGAGGTCGCAGGTACTCCGCACCCGAGCAGTTCTCGAGCCATCGCATCAAGGTCTTCGGAAGTCCACGCCTGGGCATCGCCGCGCTGCCCGTCGAGGCCGGCAGCGGCTTCGACCGGCGCCAGGAGTGGACGACGGCACGCGGATCCCGAACCAGATGGACGACGTAGTGGTCGAAGCGCCCGGCGGCAGCCAGGACAGCCGCCTCCTGGGGCCTCTTGGACTCGTCGATGAGCGTGTGCGCGCCCGTCGTCTGGAGCAGCGCGTCGACCACCGACACCGTGGCCTCGGTCAACACGTCGAGGGCGACGCTGTGGCGTCGATCGGCACCGGGGGTGGCCAGGAGACGTCGCCGGTTCGACAACCGGGTGATCTCCCGCTGAGCGGACACGACGGGCTGCAGCGCATCGGCGAGCCGGGGACCTGACTGCTCCTCCGGTGACACTCCCATGGCCTGCTCCACGACACGGGACCACACCGGGCAGGCCGCCGGTGTCGTCTGGCAGCCGCAGACCCGTTGCTCGGCGAGGTCCCTGCCCCACAGCCAGCGCAGCTCACCCGCACCGAAGAAGCCGGGCACCTCGCCCAGCACGGCGCTGAGGATCGTCGAGCCGCTGCGGCTCGGGCCCACGATCGAGAGCACCTTGCGACGCGGCTCCATCACGCCTCCCCCTGGTCGGGCACCACTGCCGCAGGTGTCGACAGCGAGAAGAACACCGGCCCTCTTCCTCTACGCCCGTTGCGCTTGCCGCTCCCCCGAGCGGAGACGAGAGCGCTCATCATGCGCCCGCGGAGCGGGGCTGGGCAAGCAGCCGCCCGGCGAACCTGCGCGTTCCTCGAGACCCTCCCCTACCGGTCGGCGCTGGGCTACGGTGTGACCGCACAGCAGGGTGAGGGGGGAGACGTGAGCCGGGTACTACTCGTCGGGAAGGGCGCTCCTGATCGTGGCGGCATCCCGACGTTCCTGAACGACCTGCGCACCGGCGACGTCGGCCGCACGCACGAGATCACGTTCCTGAACCTGGCGCACGACGGCACCCCGCAAGGCGGGACCGTCACCGTGAAGAACATCGTCCGCACCATCCGGGACGCCGTCTCGGTCTGGCGTACGGCGTCGGACAACCAGATCGTCCACATCCACTCCGCGCTCGCACCGACCGTCACCGTCATCCGCGCCGGCATCCTCGCCGGCGCCGCACGAGCACGAGGCTGCTCGGTGGTCATGCACGTGCACGGCGGCAACATCGCCACCTGGCTGGCTCTGCCCGCCCGGCCGCTCGTCCTCCGGCTGGCCCTGGCTCCGGTCGACCGAGTGGTGGCCGTCTGGAGCGCCGGCTACGACGCGCTGGTAGAGGTGCTGGGCGAACACCGGGTCCGGCTCATCGAGAACGGTGTCGACACCGACCGGTTCGGCGCGGCCGCCGCGACGCACAGCCCCCCACCACGGGTCCTGTACGTCGGGCTGCTCACCCCGCGCAAGGGCGTGCTCGACCTGATCGCAGCATCACAGCGCCTTCACGACGAGGACGTCGACCACGAGCTCTGGTTGCTCGGCGGAACGCCGGACGAGGGCCCGGCCGCAGCGGAGCCGGTGCTCGAGGCCGCGCGCGGGCGGGCGACCCTCCTGGGCACCCGTCCGCCCGAGGACATGCCCGACGCCTACTCCGCGGCCGACGTCTTCTGCCTCCCGTCGTGGTGGGAGGCCATGCCGATGTCGGTGCTCGAAGCCATGGCCTCGGGTCTTCCGGTGGTCGCCACCGACGTCGGCGACGTGGCGCATCTGGTGCTCGACGGGTCGACCGGATATGTCGTCCCAACTCAGGACCCGGAGCGTCTCGCGGCGGCCCTGCGCGCGCTCCTCACCGACCCCGAGCGGCGCCGCTCGATGGGCGCGGCCGGCCGCGCGAGGGCCGAGCAGCACTTCTCGCTGCGTGCCACCGCGCGCGCCGTGTGCGACGTCTACGAGCAGGCGAAGGAGCCGGGAGCATGACCGTGCTGTGCTACCACGCCGTACAGCCGGGATGGCAGGCCCCCATGTCGATGGAGCCGGACATGTTCGCCTCGCACATGGGCTGGCTTGCTCGACACCGGCGGGTGGTCCCTCTGGAGACCGCCGTGGGGTCCCTCGACCGTCACGGGCGGCTGCCCGGGCGCGCGGTCGCCCTCACGTTCGACGACGGGTTCCGCAGCGTGCACCAGCACGCGCTGGAAGTGCTGACCCGGCACGGGCTTCCGGTCACCGTCTTCCTCGTCGCCGCCACCCTCGGTGAGGGCGGCCACGACGTGGACTGGGTCGACCGGCCGCCCGACTCGCCGTTGGAGACGCTGACGGTGGACGAGATCCACGAGATGCAGTCGCTCGGGGTGTCCTTCCAGTCGCACAGCCTCGCCCATCGCGACCTCACGCAGCTGTCCTACGACGAGTGCGTGCGGGACCTGACGTCGAGCCGGGAGCTCCTCGAGTCGGTGCTCGACAGCCACGTGAGACTGCTCGCGTATCCCAGGGGACGGCACACCGCGGCGGTGCGCGCCGCCGCGGAGGCGGCCGGCTACACCCATGCCTTCACCCTTCCGGAGGGCCGTGAGCCGTTCGGGCCGTATGCCTTGCCCAGGGTCGGGATCTACCACGACAACAGCGTGTCCCGTCTGAGGATGAAGTCCAACAGATCCTACGTCCCGCTCAGGACGTCGCCCATGGCCACGCGGCTCGGCCGAGCACTCGCAGGAGCTCGACATGGCTGACGACGGCCGGCTGCCGAACCTCATCATCGCCGGGGTGAGCAAGGCGGGCACGACCTCCCTGTTCAACTACCTGGGCCAGCACCCGGACATCGGCACGTCGGATGTCAAGGAGCTCCGGTACTTCTCCCCGTTGCGCCACGGCGGCACGATGGAGCCGGTGACGGACTACGCCCGCCACTTCCGTTCCTGCGCCGACAGCAGGTACGCCGTGGAAGCCACGCCGGGATACTTCTACGGCGGGGCGGCGGTCGCCCGGGCGATGGCCGCGACCTGCCCCGGCGTCCGCGTGGTCGTGAGCCTGCGCTCGCCACCGGAGCGTTGCTGGTCCTGGTTCCGGTTCGTCAAGAGCCGTCTGCGCATTCCCAGGGAGATGGCCTTCGAGGACTACCTCGACCGTTGTGAGGAGCTGCATCGTGCGGGCATCGACGACCGGGTCGAGAACCAGCCGTTCTGGGGGCTGGGGGGCGGCTGCTACTCCCGCTGGCTCGACGAATGGGCGCTGGAGCTCGGTGACCGGTTTCGGATCGTCTTCTTCGAGGACCTCGTGGCGGCCCCCGGGGACGTCGTCGAGTCCCTCTTCCGATGGCTCCGCCTGGACCTGGGGCCGCTCAGCTCCTTGGGCTTCCCGGAGGACAACAAGACCGAGCAGTACCGCAGCAGGTCGTTGCAGCACCTCGCGGTGCGGATCAACCGTCGCTCCGAGCGGTTCTTCCGGCGGCACGCCACCGTCAAGCGGCTGCTGCGCTCGACGTACTGGGCCTTCAACAAGGCACCGGAGGAGCGGGGGCTGCCCGCGGCATCCAGAAGGCGCCTCGAGGACTTCTACCGTCCCTACGATGAGCGGCTGAACGAGCAGCTCGCCCGTCTGGGGCTGGCGGTGCCCACCAGCTGGTCCGGCTAGCGCTCAGCGGCGCTCGACTCGTCCAGATGCCACCGCCCCGCGGGGGTGATCGTCCGGAGGCGCCGCAGCCCTTCACGCACGGTCGGCGCCGGCAGGGACGCCGGGCCCGCTGAGATGGCGATGACTACCTCGTCGATCCGGCCATGGGGCAGATCCTCTCTGCCGTACTTGGAGCCGATCGACACCGGGGACGTGTTCCTGAGCGTCACCAGGGTCGCGGGCTTGGAGTCGACCACGTCGTCCACGACCACGTTCCACGTGGGGCCGACCCGAGCGCATCCGATGTGGTGCCACTGGTCGTTCGCCAGCCCCGACCCGGCACTGGTGATGTGAACGGTCTCGCCCCTGTCGTCCTTCGCCGTGCAACGTACGTGGCCGCCATCGACGACCTCCAGCTTGAACTCGCCCAGACCCGTGTAGGACAGCCCTTTGCGGACGATGTCGAACGTCTGGTGACCGTGCGGCCTGTTGGTGAGGCGCACCCAGGCGGAGTAGGAGAAGTCATGGGAGCCGGGACTCAGGCTCTGGTCGGGTGGCACGAGGATGAAGGAGCCGGGCTGGTCGAACTCGTAGGCGGTTCCCTGATGGCCGGGAGCGCCCATCACGGGCTTGCCGATGACGATGCCGTCGTTGTGGTGGCCGGAGCTGTCCCTCGCCCGGGGCACCCCCAGCTCCGGGACCCGGATCGGGCGGAACGTGACCGGCACCCCCGAGGCTGACTCGTCGGTCCGCCCGCGTGGCACCACCTGTGACAGGCCCACGACGGACGCCGTGGCAGCCGTTGTCAGAACCAGTAGCACCAGTACTCTCGACCCGGCGCGAGCCAGAGCAGACACCCCCATCGGTCCCCCATCCGGTCCCGTACGACCAGACCGCGGCGGAGCCCCCGTCCGCGATCGGCTCAGCTGTACCCTATCTCAGCTGTAGCCCAACACCTCCGCCCGCTTGCCTGCCCACGCGAGGGCTGAAGCCACAGCCTCCGCAACACTGAGCTCGGACCTCCAGCCGAGGACCTCCTTCGCCTTGTCCACGTTGGCGAAGGCGCCCGGTACGTCTCCGGGCCGGGGCGGAGCGTCGACCGTCGGAACCCGGCGGCCGAAGACCTGCTCGAAGATGGCCAGGAGCTGGCGGACGGTCACCCCCCTCCCTGTCCCGACGTTGAGCACCGAGCTGGTGCTGCCCGTTCGAGCGAGCGCATCGTCGAGCTTCTCAACGGCAGCGACGTGGGCCCTCGCCAGGTCCCACACGTGGACGTAGTCGCGGATCCCGGTGCCGTCGACGGTCGGGTAGTCCGTGCCGGTCACCATGAACGCGTCCCGCTGCCCCGTGGCCGCCATGACCATCTGCCCCAGGACATGGGAGGGCTCACGGACATGCACTCCCGACTGCAGCTCCGGGTCCGCGCCGATCGGGTTGAAGTAGCGGAGGATCAGAGCGCGCAGCCCCGAAGCCCGCGACATGTCCTCCAGGATCTGCTCCATCATGTGCTTGGTCCGGGCGTAGGGCGAGGCCGGTGCCAGCGGCGAGGTCTCGGTGACCTCGAAGTCCTCGGCGGCGGCGTAGACGGATGCCGAGGAGGAGAAGACGACCCGCGTCCTCCCGAGCCGGACGAGCTCGTCGAACAGCTCGAGGGACTTCGCCACGTTGTCGCGGTAGTACACCTGTGGTTCTGCCACGGACTCCGGGACGACGATGCGGGCTGCCATGTGGATCGTGCAGTCGAGGTCCGGGTGCTCGGCGAACACGCGGCGCACGAGAGCGCGGTCGGCGACATCGCCTTCGTAGAAGATCCGGTCGCGGACGAACGCCCTCGGACCGGTCAGGAGGGAGTCGAGGATGACGGGGGTGTGGCCGGCCATCTCGAGTGCCTTGGCTGTCGTTGACCCGATGTAGCCGGCGCCGCCGGTGACCAGTACCTTCATCGGCAGCCAGGGCCGCGGTATCGGTTCACGGGCCCGCTCAGCCGACCCGCACCCACGCGTCGTGGATCTTGCCGAGGTACCAGTCGAACCCCGTCTTCGGGGAGTCCTCGGCCTTCGCCCCGATGGCCAGGCTGGCAGCGTTGGACACCGTGCCCAGGAGGGTGACCGTCTTCTTCGCCTTGACGACCCCGTCGACGGAGATGGTGACGCTGTTGCCCACGCGGCTGCAGGTCACGTCGTGTGCGGCACCGTCCGCCAGGCTGGTGACCGCCCTGGTGATGGCCGCCACCTTCTGCGCGTCCTTGACGATGCAGCGGCCGAGGGCCAGGCCGTTCACGTTCGCGATCTCGAGCTTGTAGTCGCCGCCCGTCGTCGTTGTCAGGCCTTTGCGGAGAACGTCGTAGGTCTCGCCGATCGCCGGAGCCTGGCTCATCTGGAGCGTGACGCCGAAGGAGAAGTCGGCGCCGCCGGGGTCCAGCACGTTGCTCTCGGGCACGATGACGCGTGAGTCGGTGCCGTTGAAGGTGTACGCCTCTCCGTCACCCTGGATGTTGTAGTCGGCGCCGTCGTTGCCGTAGCCGGAGGAGTCTGCCGCGACGGCAGGCGCGCCCGGCTCGTTCAGCTCCCAGTGCCCGACAAGTCCGGCCGGCGGTGGCGGCGGCGGTGGCGGCGCATCGTCACAGCTGGCCGCGACATCGTCGACGTACCAGGTCTGCCCGAGCGGGAAGCTCGGGGCGGACAGCTGCAGGTCCGCGGTCGACGCCCCGGCGGGCATCGCCAGGGTGACCACGGGGGACTGCTGCCAGGTGCCGTTGAAGGTGACCGACTTGGTGACCGACTTGACGCTCGTCGTGCCGTTGAGCGCGACCCACCGGACCGTGCTCTTGAGGCCACTTGGCCCCTTGACCCAGGCGCTGGCAGTGCAGCTGTTCCCGACCGGAACGTTCGTGAACTCGTTGGGCGAGTCGGTGAGGGTAGCGCCACCACTCGACGACTTGCGGCTCAGTGCGGCGGCATAGCTGCCGCTGTGGGGGGACGTCGACGTCACAGTGGCGTTGGTGGGGCCGAGAGGAGCCCACCCCGTCAGGCTTCCCGTCTCGAAGCCCGCGTTCGTCGCCTCTGTGGCCGACGCCTGTGGTGTGGGCCCGATGACGGTGACCGTGCCGAGAGCGAGCGATGCGATAGCCGCCGACCGGCGGCTGGATCGTGACCAGAGAATAGTCAAGGTACGGGCCCCCCTTATGAGCCGACGGCGACTTCGAGCCGCGTTCGAGGCACCCACACGATAAGTCGGGCCACCTGCGTTGGCGACCCCCACAACGACCTATCTTGCGAACTTTCCGCGTGGCCTCAGCGGGCTACGTCACTCGGCAAGCACGCTCGGCGCCGCCTCGGCCCACCTCCGCCTCCACTCGGCGATCGGCTCCAGCCCGATGCGACGCAGCGCGTCGTGCCCGAGCACCGAGTACGCCGGGCGGGGGGCCGGGCGCACGAACCGGTCGCTCGTCGTCGGGTGCACGCAGGCGGGGTCGAGGCCGGCGGCGGCGACCACCTCGCCGGCGAAGCCGCACCAGGAGGTCTGCCCCGAGGAGGTCGCGTGGTAGGTGCCGGCGGGGGCGTCCGACCGGACCAGCCTCAGGACCAGCTCGGCCACGTCGCGGGTCCAGGTGGGCTGCCCGTGCTGGTCGTCGACCACGTCGACGCGGCCCCGCTCGCGCGCTACCCGCGCGATGGTCTTCGGGAAGCAGCCGCCGTGCGCGCCGTACAGCCAGGCCGTGCGCACCAGCAGGTGACCGCCCGGAAGCTCCTGGCGCACCGCGCGCTCGCCCAGCGCCTTGCTGCGGCCGTAGGCGGAGGCGGGCAGGGTCGGGGCGTCCTCCGGATAGGGCGACCGGGCGGACCCGTCGAAGACGTAGTCGGTGCTGACCTGCACCAGCCGCGCGCCGAGCTCGCGGGCCGCGCGCGCCACCAGCCGCGGGCCCTCGGCGTTGACCAGCGTCGCCGCCGCCTCGTGCTCCTCGGCGTCGTCGACGGCCGTCCAGGCGGCGGTGTTGACCACGATGTCGTGCCCGGCGACCGCGGCTCGGACCGCCTCCGCATCGGTCACGTCGAGATCCGCCCTGGTCGCCGCCGTGACGTCCTCGCCGCCGGTCCGCAGCATCTCGACCAGGTCGGTGCCGAGCATGCCGCCCGAACCGGTGACCAACCACTTCACGAGGCGCTCCTCTCGTCCGGTCGGCGCGGTCCGTACCCTACCCAGGTGGAGATCCGTGAGCTGTCCGTCCCCGGTGCGTTCGAGGTGAGCCCCCAGGTCCACGGCGACCACCGGGGTGCGTTCCTCGAGTGGTTCCGCGCGGACCGGTTCGCCGAGGCCGTCGGGCACCCGTTCACGCTCGCCCAGGCCAACTCCTCGACGTCGGCGGCCGGCAGCCTGCGCGGCATCCACTTCGCGGACGTCCCGCCTGGCCAGGCCAAGTGGGTCACCTGCCTGTACGGCGCGGTGGTCGACGTCGTGGTGGACATCCGGGTCGGGTCGCCGACCTTCGGGCAGTGGGACTCGGTGACGCTCGACGACGCCGACCGGCGGGCGGTCTACCTCTCGGAGGGTCTCGGGCACGCGTTCATGTCGCTCCAGGACGGCAGCGTCGTGAGCTACCTCTGCTCGACGCCCTACGCCCCTGGCCGTGAGCACGGCGTCCACCCGCTGGACCCGGCCCTCGGCATCGCCTGGCCGTCCCAGGCGCGCGACGGGTCGCCTCTCGAGCCGCTGCTGTCGCCGAAGGACGCAGCCGCGCCGACCCTCGCCGAGGCGGCCGAGCAGGGGCTGCTGCCCTCACACGATGTGGCGCTCGCGTTCGTCGCTTCGCTTCCGCTGCTGCGGGAAGACCACTGACTCCGTCCCCGCCTGCTTCTGCGCCTGCATCTGGCTGGCGCCTGGATGGTGGTGCGAGACTCCGGTGCCTCGCCTCCGGTGCCCGAGGGCGGCGGGGATCAGCGCGAGCCACGAGAGCCTGTGGTCGCGCAACGAGTCTCGAAGTCTCCTGAGCATCGGCGGAGCCTCTCGTCGTCGGGTCTGTCAACCCAGACGGAACAGCCTGGGTTGTCGCCGCGCCCCGCCCGGACGGTCATCGGCGCTCGCTCGCTGGACCGCGAGCGTCGGGGCGCCCACCCGGTCACGCATCCGGGCGGCACCACCGATCAGGAGACCCACCGCGAGGGACAGGACGAGCCACGCGAAGGCAACCGCTGCAACCCACCAGAAGGTCTCCATGACGTGGGTGTTGACACACCGGCCGAGATTCATGCGGAACCGCAACCAAAATGTGACTCAAGTTGCTTGACGTTGTCGAAGAGGCGGTTAAGGGCGGTCGTCGTCGTGCTGCGGGATCCGCCACGCGGCGGCGTTGTTGTCGAAGGCCGGGAGCCCGCGGGTCTGGCGCAGGAAGCCCCAGACCAGCGGCCCGAGCAGCAGCATGGCGGCCCCGGTGATGCCGACGACCGCCGGCGGGACGCCGAGCATGGTCAGACCCGTCAGGCTGAGCACGATCACGATGCCGCGCCGGATCACCGACTGCGACACCCAGTTCGCCACCCGGGCGCCGAGGAACGTGCCGGGTGACCCGCCGACGATCAGCGGGATCAGCACCGCCCAGTCGACGCCGCTGACGATCACGTGGCTCACCGCGGCGGACAGCACCAGCGGGACCGCCTGCACCAGGTCGGTGCCCACCAGCCTCACCGCCGACAGCGTCGGGTAGAGCAGCAGCAGCGCCACCATGATCAGCGATCCGGCACCCACGGACGTCACGCCGACCAGCAGGCCGCCGGCCGCGCCCACGAGCAGGGTGGGGATCGGCTTGACCGGCGGGTCGTCCTGCCGCGCGGTGTTGTCCCCCCCGACGTACCGCAGCTGGACGTAGATGCGCAGCACGAAGGTCGAGGCCGTCAGCAGCAGCGCGGCCCCGAGGGCCAGCTTGAGGAGGTGCTGCTGCTGGGCCGGGTCGCCGAAGAGCTTGTCCACGAAGGCGCCGGCGAACGCCGTGGGGACCGAGGAGCAGATCAGCAGGCCGGCCAGCCGCAGGTTGGGCTTGCCGACGCGCCAGTGCACCGCGGCTCCCACGGACCGGGTCACCGCGGCGGAGACCAGGTCGTTGGCGATCGCCGCCGTCGGGTTGACGCCGAGGAAGATCAGCGCCGGGGTCATCAGCGCCCCGCCGCCCATGCCGGTCAGCCCCACCACGATCCCGATGCCGAAGCTGACCACCAGCACGGCCAGCGCGCTGGTCGTGAAGAGGTCGCTCACCGCACCGGGTCCGCGGCCGGCAGGTAGCCGGCCGACGCGAGCCCGTCGAGCACGTCCGACAGGGCGTCCTCGATGCTGCGCCCGGTGGTGTCGACCCGGATGGCCGCGTCGGACGGCTCCTCGTAGGGCGAGGAGATGCCGGTGAACTCGGGGATCTCGCCGCGGCGCGCCTTGGCGTAGAGGCCCTTGCGGTCCCGCCGCTCGCACTCCTCGAGCGGCGTCGCGACGTGGACCAGCACGAACGCGCCGCCCGCGTCCTCCACCATCGCCCGCACCTGCTTGCGGGTGGCGTCGAACGGGGCGATCGGGCTGCAGATGGCGACCCCGCCGTGCCGGCTGATCTCGGCCGCGACCCAGCCGATCCGGCGGATGTTGGTCTCCCGGTCCTCCTTGGAGAAGGTCAGCCCCGCCGACAGGTTCCGCCGGACCACGTCGCCGTCGAGGCTGGTGACCGTGCGCTCGCCGCGCTCGAGGAGGGTGTCGTGCAGCGCCCGGGCCAGCGTCGACTTGCCGCTGCCGGAGAGACCCGTGAAGAACAGCACCAGACCCTGCTCGGCCGGTCCGGGTCGGTCCCGCTCGACGATGTCGGCGACCTCGTCGGGCAGGTCGCCCTCACCGGTGACCCCGAGGACCTCGCCGGGGGCGTAGGCCCGCACGACCCGCTCGCCGAGCTCGTGGTCGGCCCGCGCGTCGCCGCGCGAGGCGAGCGGGACGGCCACCACGGTGGCGTCCGGGAGGCTGCGCGCCGCCGCCAGCGTCGCCCGCAGCAGCGCGGGGGCGGACAGGTCCTCGGGCGTGCCGGTGCCCGCGAGCGCCAGCAGCAGCACCGGGCGGTCGCCGGCGTGCTCGCGGATGCGGACGAGGTCGGCCCCGGTCAGCGGACCGGCCACCGGGACGGTCAGCGTGCGGTCGTCGTGGCGCTCGGCCACCTGGCTGGGGGAGAGGTAGAGGGCCCGGAAGGCGCCGAACTCGTGGTGGGCCAGCGCGGTCACCGGACCGCTGACCCCGACCCCGGCGCCGGAGTCGTACGTCGACTCCACCTCGACCCTCGCCAGGGGCAGCCCCTCGGGGTCGACAAGCTCGAGGGCGCCCGCCGCGGTCGCGGCCGCGGCCACGGAGGGGGGCACGTGCAGGGTCACCAGCCCTCCTGCGCCCTCGAAGCCGGGCAGCCCGAAGGCGCCGTGGGTGAGCAGCTCGAGGTCGTCGAGCTCCCGCGGGGTCGGGCAGTGCTGCGGGGCGGGGCTGGCGGTCTGGGGGAGCGGGGTCGGGTCGGCCACCCGCACATGGTGCCGCACCGGCACACTCCGGACGCGGTCGACCGGCCGATTCGCGGACGTGCGCGGCGCCGTAGTCTCGGCGCCATGCCTGCCCCCGTCGTCGCCGAGATCGTCCGCTCCGGGTTCGTCGAGGGCCACCACTACGGGTCCGTCGTCGCCCTGGACGCCGACGGCACGCGGGCGTGGTCGGTTGGCGACGTGGACAGCCAGATCCTGCCGAGGTCGTGCAACAAGCCGCTGCAGGCGGTCGGGATGCTGCGCGCCGGCCTGGACCTCGACGGTGACCTGCTGGCGCTGGCCGCGGCCTCCCACTCGGGGGAGGGCTTCCACCTCGAGGGTGTGCGCCGCATCCTGGCCTCCGCCGGGCTCGACGAGTCCGCGTTGCAGACGCCGGCCGACTACCCGCTCGACGACGAGGCTCGTGAGCAGGCGATCCGGGCCGGTGGCGCCAAGTCGTCGCTGGCGATGAACTGCTCCGGCAAGCACGCCGCGATGCTGGCCACCTGCGTGGCCAACGGCTGGGACACCGCGACCTACCTCGCGCCCGACCACCCGCTCCAGGTCGCCATCGCGCGCACCTTCGCCGACCTCACGGGCGAGCCGGTCGGCACGGTCGCCGTCGACGGGTGCGGCGCTCCGCTGCTCTCCACCTCGCTGACGGGACTGGCGCGCGCCTTCCGGGCGCTGGCCACGGCGCACGACGGGCCGGGGCGTCGGGTCGCCGACGCGATCCGCGCCTACCCCGAGTTCACCTCGGGCTCCCGGCGCGACGAGGCGGCGCTGCTGCACGCGGTCCCTGGCGCGATCGGCAAGGCCGGAGCCGAGTCCTGCTACGCGGTGGCGCTCGCCGACGGCCGGGCCGTGGCGCTCAAGACCGACGACGGCGCCGCCCGGGTTCGGCCGGTGCTGATGGCCGCCGCGCTCGAGCGGCTCGGGGTCACCGGGGAGAGCGGCGTCGACGCGGACGCCGTACGGCGGACGGGAACGCTGGAGCTGCTCGGTGGCGGGCGGCCCGTCGGCGAGATCCGCGCAGTGATCTGAACGCCCGTCGCGACCGCCGGGTACGCGTAGTCCCAACGGGTCATTTTTTCCGTCCCTTGACGCTCGTCCCGCACGCCGGAGGGCCTGCTTGCGAGCTGCGGCTAGGCCGGGGCGGCAAAACTTGGTAACGTCACGGCTCGCACGGACCTGGGGACCGGGGGCGGACCCCGTCACATCGCATCGACACGAACCATCGGGGGCAGAACATGGGCTCAACCACCTCACGCCGCTTTGCCGCGGCGGTGGTCGCGGCAGGCATCGCCGGCGCCGGCCTGCTGGGGGCCCCGGCCGCCAGCGCGTCACCGCACGGGCACGGTCACGGGCACGGTCACGGGCACCCGCACTGCTACCAGGCTCCCGTGCAGTCCAACCCCCAGCTCTCGGTGCGTCCCGCCCGCGGTGGTGCCGTCGCGACCCTCTCCGTCGCTCAGCACCTGAGCGGACATGCCGTGCTCAGCGTGCGCCCGGGCCGCACCTACTCTCTCCAGGTCTCCCACGGCAGCGCGTCGCAGTTCTTCCCCACACACGGAAGCCGGACCTACCTGCTGAGCGCGATGTTCGCCCCGAGCGGCAACAAGTGCGCGATCGGTGGGTCCACCAGCGGAACCTACCGCGCGAGCTCGGCGCATGGTGGCTACACCGCCACGAACGCGAAGATCTCCCTCGCGTCGAGCCAGACGCGGCCGACGGCAGCGCCCGTCTCGAACGGCCCCGACGGCACCGCCGCCTTGGTCGGGGTCCTGGGTGTCGGTCTGCTGGGCGCCGGCGCGACGAGCGTTGCGGTGAACCGTCGTCGCAACCGCGCCGGCTCCTGACCGTTCCGCTGCGCCACCGAGAGCTCCCGCACCTGAGCAGCCGTGGCTAGGTCCTCGGCTGCTCGGCTGCTCGGCTGGGGTCTCGCGGTCCTGGTGCTGCTCATGGTCGTCCTCGCCGCCTTCACCGGCTACCAGGCGGTCAAGGTCCGCAGCAACCTCGAGCAGGTGGCGAGCGACGTCTCCACGATCAGCCACCAGCTGACGTCGGGGGACCAGCCCGGGGCCCGGCGGACGCTACGCAGCGCCCAGCAGCACGCCGCGGCGGCTCGCAGGTCCTCCTCCGGCCCGGGTTGGTGGCTGGGGCGCCGGCTGCCCAGGATCGGCGCCGACGTGTCCGCCGTGCAGACGGTGGCGGACGTGGCGGACAACCTCGCCGCCGGGGTCCTCCCCGACGTGGTCGACGTCGGTGGCGTGCTGCGACCCGAGCACCTTCGCCCGGTCCATGGCCGCGTGAACCTCGCCCCCATCCAGGCCGCGGCTCCGAAGGTGGTGCGCGCCAACGCCCGCCTCCAGGTGCAGGACGCCCGGGTGCAGGCCCTCGACACCGGAAGGCTGCTCTCCCAGGTGGCCGGACCGGTCGCGACGATGCAGGCACGCCTGGGCGACGCCTCCTCCCTGACGGACCGGCTGTCGCGCGCCGTACGCCTCCTGCCGCCGATGCTCGGCGCCGACAGCCGGCGGACCTACCTGCTGATGTTCCAGAACAACGCCGAGGCCCGCTCCACCGGCGGCATCCCCGGCTCGTTCGCGACCGTCACCGCCGACCACGGCAAGGTCGCCATCGGCCGGCAGGCCGACGCCGGCCTCATCGGCCGGTTCGACAAGCCGCCGCTGCCGCTGACCGACGAGGAGCTCGCGCTGTTCGGGCCGGGCCTGGGCAGCTACGCGCAGGACGTCAACTTCACCCCCGACTTCCCGCGCTCCGCGCAGCTGATCCGGGCGATGTGGCAGGCACGGACCGGAGTGAGGCTCGACGGCGTGCTCTCGGCCGACCCCGTGGCGCTGTCCTACCTGCTGCGCGGGACCGGCCCGGTCCCGATCGCCGGCGGTCGGACGCTGAGCGCCGGCGACGCCGTGCAGACGCTGCTGAGCTCCGTCTACGCCGAGATCCCGGACCCGCAGCGGCAGAACCTGTTCTTCGAGTCGGTGGCGCACAGCGTCTTCGACGCCGTGGCCTCCGGCCGCGGCCGCCCCGCGACCGTGCTCTCCAACCTGGTGACCGCGGTCGACCAGCGACGGGTGCTG
>JAICKK010000155.1 GCA_025927955.1 Nocardioidaceae bacterium | reverse complement strand
AGGTCCTGCTCGGCTCGAGCGTGCTCACGCTCGTGCTGGCCTCGCTGCGGGCCGGCGTGCCGACCGCGTCGCAGGCGGTCGCGGTGCTGTGCGCGATGGTCGTGGTCGTCGTGCAGGTGGTCGCCACCGCGCTGGCCTGGTCGGTGCGGCACCCGAGCGCCGTCCACCTGCGCAGCGCCCGCGCGACCCCCGCGCCGCCGCTGGTCATGGTCGGCTACTCCGCGCGCCTGGCGGTGACCACCACCCTGACCGGCCTGGGCTTCGACCTGGCCGGCGGCCTCTCGTGGACATGGCCCCTCCTGCTCGCGGCGCCGTGCCTGCTGTGGTCGGCCCTCAAGCTGCGCCGCACCGCACGCGACTGGGCGCGGCCGGAGACCCGGGCCCGGGTCGTGGTGACGGTCGCCAGCTGAGCCGCGCGGGACTCCGCCTAGGGTCGGCGTATGGACTTCTCGCCGAGCCTCCGCGCCGCCGACCTGACCGAGCGGGTCCGCACGTTCATGGCCACGGAGATCGAGCCGGTCGAGGCCGGCTACCACCGCGACCTGGCCGCGCTGCGCGCCGGCGGCGGCGACGTCTGGACGCCGCTGCCGCTGCTCGCCGAGCTCCGCGCGAAGGCCCGCGCGCAGGGCCTGTGGAACCTCTTCCTGCCGCCCTCGGCCCATGTCGAGCACGCCGGCGAGTACGCCGCCCGCTTCGGCACCCACGGCGGCGAGGGCCTGAGCAACGTCGACTACGCGCCGGTCGCAGAGCTCACGGGGCGGTCCGCGCTGGCGCCGCACGTGTTCAACTGCAACGCCCCCGACACCGGCAACATGGAGGTGCTGCTGAGGTACGGCACCGAGGAGCAGCGCAGGACCTGGCTCGAGCCGCTGCTGGAGGCCCGGGTCCGCAGCGCCTTCACGATGACCGAGCCGGACGTGGCCTCCTCCGACGCCACCAACATGGCGGCCACCGCGGTCGTCGACGGCGACGAGGTGGTGGTCAACGGCCGCAAGTGGTGGTCGACCGGGATCGGCCACCCCGACTGCAAGCTCCTCGTCTTCATGGGCATCACAGATCCCGACGCCGACCGGCACGCCCGCCACACCATGGTCCTGGTGCCCCGCGACGCTCCCGGCGTCACGGTGGAGCGGATGCTCTCCGTGATGGGCATGTACGACGAGCCGCACGGCCACGGCGAGGTGTCCTTCCACGACGTGCGCGTCCCGGCCTCGAACATCCTGCTCGGCCCGGGGCGCGCCTTCGAGATCGCCCAGGGGCGCCTCGGCCCCGGCCGCGTGCACCACTGCATGCGGCTGGTCGGGCTGGCCGAGACGGCCCTGGAGCTGGCCTGCCGGCGGGTCTCGCAGCGGACGGCGTTCGGCCAGCCGCTGGCCTCGCTCGGCGGGAACCGCGAGCGGATCGCCGAGGCCCGGATCGCCATCGACTCGGCCCGGCTGCTGGTGCTGCACGCGGCGTGGAAGCTGGACACCGCAGGGCCGCGGGGCGCCCGGTCCGAGGTCAGCCAGATCAAGGTCGCGGTCCCCTCCATGGCCCAGCGGGTGGTCGACATGGCGATGCAGATGCACGGCGCGGGCGGCTTCAGCGACGACCACCCGCTGGCCGCCGCGTGGGCCAGCGCCCGGTCGCTGCGGATGGCCGACGGCCCGGACGAGGTGCACCGTGACGTGGTCGCCCGGCTCGAGCTGCGCAGGCACCGGTGAGCGCGCAGCGGGTCCTGGTCACCGGCGGCGCGTCCGGGCTCGGCGCCGCGCTGGTGCGGCGCTACGCCGCCGCCGGCGCCCGGGTCCTCTCGTGCGACCTGCGCCCGCAGCAGCACGCACCCGCAGGGGTGGTGCCCCGACGGCTCGACGTGCGCTCGGACGAGGACTGGGAGGCCGCCCGCGCCTGGGTCGAGGCCGAGTGGGGCGGGCTGGACGTGCTGGTCAACAACGCCGGGGTCGCGGGCGGCGGCCGCATCGAGCTCTGCTCGCTCGAGGAGTGGCGCGGGATCTTCGAGGTGAACCTCTTCGGCGTGGTGCGCGGCACCCGCGCCTTCGTGCCGATGCTCAAGGCGCAGGGCTCCGGCTGGGTGGTCAACACCGCCTCGCTCGCCGGGCTCGTCCCTCCCCCCGGCATGGGCTCCTACAACGCGGTCAAGGCCGCGGTCGTGGCGTTCAGCGAGACCACCGCCCACGAGCTCGCGCCCTACGGCGTGGGCTGCTCGGCCGTCTGCCCGTCGTACTTCCGGACCAACCTGGTGGACTCCCTGCGCTGCGCCGACACCGACCTGGCCGAGCACGTCGCCCGGCTGGTCCGCGAGTCGCCGATCAGTGCCGACGACATCGCCGCCGCGGTCCTCGAGGGCCTCGAGCGGGGCGAGGAGCTGATCCTCCCGGACGAGCCGGCGAGGGCGGCGTACGCGCTCAAGCTGTCGGACCGGGCCGCCTACGACGCGCAGATGCGGGCGACCGCGGCGCGGGTCCGGGAGCGGGGACGGTGAGCGATCCGTCCGTCGACGTCCGCGCGGAGGACGCGTTCGACGCCGCCGCGATGGCGGCCTGGCTGCGCGAGCACGCCGACGACCCGTCGGGCCTCGACGGCGTGCCCGACGTCCGCCAGTTCCCCGGCGGTGCCTCGAACCTCACCTACCTGCTCACCTACCCCTCCCGCGCGCTGGTGCTGCGCCGCCCGCCGGCCGGCGCCAAGGCCCGCAGCGCCCACGACATGCGGCGCGAGCACACGATCCAGTCCCGGCTGGCGCCGGTCTTCCCGTACGTCGCGCGCATGGTCGCGTTCTGCGACGACCACGACGTCATCGGGTCCGACTTCTACGTGATGGAGCGGCTGGAGGGCACGATCCTCCGCCAGGACCCACCTTCCGGGACGATCCTGCGCCCGGACGAGGCCGGCGCGCTCGCCCGGCGGTTCCTCGACGTCCTCGTCGAGCTGCACGCGGTGGAGCCCTCGCGGGCCGGGCTCGGCGACCTCGGCCGCGGTGCCGGGTACGTCGGGCGCCAGGTGGCCGGCTGGTCGGACCGCTACCGGGCGGCGCGCACCGACGACGTCGGCGACCTCGAGGCTGTGATGAGCTGGCTCGACGAGCACCAGCCCGGCGACGTCGCCACCTGCGTGATCCACAACGACTTCCGGCTGGACAACGTGGTGCTGGCCCCCGGGGCGGAGGGCCTGCGGGTCGTCGGGGTGCTCGACTGGGAGATGGCCACCCTCGGCGACCCGCTGATGGACCTCGGCGGCGCGCTCGCCTACTGGGTCCAGGCCGACGACGACCCGGCGTACCTCGCCCTGCGCCGCCAGCCCAGCCACCTGCCCGGCATGCCGACCCGTGCGGAGATGGTGGCCCACTACACCGCACGGACGGGGCTGTCGGTGACGCCTGGGCAGTGGCGGTTCTACGAGGTCTTCGGCCTGTTCCGGCTGGCGGTCATCGCCCAGCAGATCTACTACCGCTACCACCGGGGCCAGACCACGAACGAGGCCTACGCCGCCTTCCTGCCGGTCGTTCGCTACCTCGACGTGCGCTGCCACCGGCTGCTCGACGAGCCGGTCCGGTGAGCGTCGTCCTGCTGGTCCGGCACGGCCAGGCGTCGTGGGCCTCCCCCGACTACGACCGGCTCTCGCCCCTGGGCCAGGAGCAGTCCCGGCTGCTGGGCGCGGCGCTGTCGCGCCGCGGCGTCCGCCCCGACCTGATGGTGCGCGGCTCGATGCGACGGCACCGCGAGACCGCGACGGCCGCCGTCGCCGGTGCCGGATGGGCCGGCGAGGTCGTCGAGGACGCCGGCTGGGACGAGTTCGACCACCTGCGCACGCTCACCGGCCGCATCGACTTCCCGGAGGTCCCCGACGAGCCGTACGACGAGCGGGTGCGCCGGGTCGAGGCCATCATCGAGCGGTGGGCCTCGGGCCGGCACGACGAGGAGTACCACGAGGGCTTCCCGGCGTTCCGGCTGCGCGTCGAGCAGGCGTTCGGCCGCACCGCGGAGCGCCTCGAGCCCCGCCAGACCGCCGTCGTGTTCACCTCCGGCGGCCCGGTGTCGTGGGTGACGGCGGGGCTGCTCGACGGCGGCGTGCCGACCTGGAGCCGGCTGTCGAAGGTGGTGGTGAACTCCTCGGTCACCAAGGTCGTCCTCGGGCGCCGCGGGAGGTCGCTGGTCTCGTTCAACGACCACGGCCACCTCGAGGGCCGCGACGGGCTGCTCAGCTACCGGTGAGGCGGGCCGCTGCGCGCTCGCGCGGCCCTACCGACGTACACGATCCCCGTTCTCAGCCTCGGCCGGCGCCTCAGACGGGATGGTGTACGTCCGTAGGGCCTCTGGGCTCACAGCCACGACCTTGACGCCTGCCTGTGCGGAGCGTCAGCGTGGGCGGGGCGGCCCAGGGCGGGCCGGCCGGGGTGGAGGGTCACGATGAGCGGTCGCGTGGTGCACTTCGAGCTTCCCTTCGACGACGCGGAGCGCGCCCAGAGGTTCTACGGGGAGGCCTTCGGGTGGCGGTTCCGGGCGCTGCCGGAGATGGGCTACGTGCTGGCGACCACCGGCCCGAGCGACGAGGGGCCGCCGAGCGAGCCCGGGTTCGTCAACGGCGGCCTGCTCGAGCGGGGGCTGCCGGTCGGGGGACCGGTCGTCACGGTCGAGGTCGAGGACATCGACGCCACGCTGGCCGAGGTCGAGCGGCTCGGCGGCACCACCGTCGCGGCCAGGCAGGCCGTGGGCGACCTGGGCTTCTCGGCGTACTTCAAGGACAGCGAGGGCAACACCATGGGCCTGTGGCAGAGCGCGGCAGACGACTGAACCACCTCTGCGCGGACGTCCCGTTCCCGCCGCCGGCGTGGCACCCTGTGCCGATGGAGGAAGGACGCGTCAACGGCCGGGTGTGCGTCATCGGCGCCGGCGCCTCCGGCATCGCGACCGCGCAGGTGCTCGCCGCCCGTGGCCTCGACTTCGACTGCTTCGAGGTCGGCAGCCAGGTCGGTGGCGTGTGGCGCTACGGCAACGACAACGGGATGTCCTCGGCGTACCGGTCGCTGCACATCAACACCTCCCGGCGGCAGATGGAGTTCCGGTCGTTCCCGATGCCCTCGACGCTGCCGGACTACCCCAGCCACTGGCAGATCGCGGACTACTTCGACGCGTTCGTCGACCACTTCGGCCTCCGGGAGCGGATCGCCTTCCGCACCGAGGTGGTCAAGGTCGAGCCGCTGCCGGGGGACGACTCGCGCCCGTCGTACGAGGTGACGCTGCGCGGCCGCAACGAGCACGACGAGCCGAGCGAGCCCGAGGTACGGCGCTACGCGCACGTCGTGGTCGCCAACGGGCACCACTGGGACCCGAGGTGGCCCGAGCCGTCGTACCCGGGGGCGGACACGTTCTCGGGACGGCAGCTGCACGCGCACTACTACCGGACGCCGGACGTGCTGGAGGGCCGGCGCGTGCTGGTGCTGGGCATCGGGAACACGGCCTGCGACATCGCGGTGGAGTCCTCGCGCGTCGCCGAGCACACGATCCTGGCGACGCGTCGCGGCGCGCACATCATGCCCAAGTTCCTGTTCGGGCGCCCGACCGACCACCTCACCGCGACCCCGCTGGCCCGCGGCCCGGTGCTGCTGCAGCAGCTGACGATGACGGCGCTGCTGCGGCTGACCCAGGGCAGGCTCGCCGACTACGGGCTGCCCGAACCGGACCACGCGGTGCTGCACGCGCACCCGACCGTCAACGACGAGCTGCTCGGGCGGCTGCGGCACGGGGACCTGGAGGTCCGGCCCAACATCGACCGGTTCGAGGGGTCCGAGGCGGTGTTCGCCGACGGCTCGCGGGCGCGGGTGGACACGGTGGTGTACTGCACCGGCTACAAGGTGAGCTTCCCGTTCCTCGACGAGACCGTCGTGCCGGTGCACGACAACCGCGTCGACCTCTACCGCAGGGTGGTCGACCCGGGCCACCCCGGGCTGTACTTCGTGGGTCTCGTGCAGGTCCTCGGTGCGCTGATGCCGCTGGCCGAGGCGCAGGCGGGGTGGGTCGCCGACCTGGTGTCCGGGGCGGCGGTGCTCCCGCCGTACGACCGGATGCGCCACCAGATCCGGGAGTACGACGCGCGGCTGCGCCGGCGCTACGTCGCCTCCAAGCGGCACACGATGCAGGTGGACTTCCACGCCTACCTCGCCGAGATCGAGCGGGAGCGCCGCGCCGCCCGGGTCGGGGGAGGGCCCGACCGTCGCGGCCGCCTGCTCGGCGCCCCTGCCCGGACGCGCACACGCCCGCTCGCCGGGCTCTGAGGGGCCTCAGCCCGACGGGGACGCCGGGGGAGGCGCGGTGCTGTCGCGCACGACGAGCCGCGTCGCCAGCACGGCGCGCTCGGCGGTGGTGGGGGCCCCGCCGCGGGGACCGGCCAGCGCGACCCTGAGCGAGGCGGCGGCCAGCCGCCCCTTCTCGGCGATGTCCTGGTGCACCGTGGTCAACTGCGGGCGGAGGCGGCGCGCCAGGGGGCTGTCGTCGAACCCGACCACGGACAGGTCCGCGGGCACCTGCAGGCCCAGCCGCTCGGCCGCGCGCACCACCCCGCTGGCGACCACGTCGGAGAAGCACAGCACGCCGGTGGGGCGGTCGGGGCGGTCGAGGATCCGCAGCGCCGCCGGGTAGGCCTCCTCGTCGTCGCTGTGGAGCTGGCGGTGCACGACCGGGGTGATGCCGGCGGGCTCGAGGACGTCCAGGCAGCCCAGCATCCGCTCGCGGGCGACGTACTTCCACGACCGCGCGGCGCGCGCCGGGTCGTCGACGAGGCCGACGTCGCCGCCGAGGGCGGCGGTCATCACCGCCACCCGGGTGTGCCCGAGGTCCACCAGGTGCCGGGCCGCCGCCCGCGCGCCGCCGCGGTCGTCGACGTTGATGCAGGCGATGCCCTCGGTGGGCTCCTGGTCGACGAACACCAGCGGCAGGCCGCGGCGGATCAGCCAGTCGACGGCTGACATGTCCGGGTCGCAGGAGTAGACCAGCGCGCCGTCGAGAGCGACGTCGCGCGCGGGGACCACCTCGGCGGTGCTGCTGGCGGGGAGCAGCGAGAGCGCCAGGCCGGTCGGCGACAGCTCACCGGCGACGGCGCCGAGGAAGCCGGTCGCCACGTCGTCGTCGAACGCGTACCGCAGGGAGCTGGTCAGCAGCACCCCGATCGCTCCCGTGGTGCCGCGCGCCAGCGCCCGGGCGGCCGGGTCGGGCCCGACGTACCCGAGCTCGGTCGCGGCCTCGAGGATCCGCTGCCGCAGCCCGGAGGAGAGCTGGTCGGGTCGGGAGAACGCGTTGGACACCGTCATCCTGCTCACGCCGACGCGGTCGGCGATCGTCTGCAGGGTCACCCGGGCCATCTCGTCAGCCTAATCGGGGGCCCGGGGGGGCGGAGGTTTCCCTGGGGCCCCGGTGAAACGTGCACGCCCCCTGTGTTGCAACGGCGGGGGTGTGCCAGTTTCGCTGGGGGCCCAGTGAAACTGCCGCAGCGACGCTCAGCCCCCCAGCCGGTCGAGCCGTCCGGCCAGACGCTCCACGGTCCCGTCGACGTCGGAGAGCTTGTCGAGGCCGAACAGGCCGATCCGGAAGGTGGAGAAGTCCTCGCGCTCCCCGCACATGAGCGGCACGCCGGCGGCCGCCTGGATGCCCACCTGCGTGAACCGCGCGCCGCTGTGGACGTCCGGGTCGTCGGTGTGGGCGACGATCACGCTCGGGGCCGCGAACCCGTCCGCCGCGACGGAGGGGAACCCGTGCTCGGCGAGCAGGGCCCGCACCCGGGTGCCCAGGGCGGTCTGGGCGGCGCGGAGCGCTTCGAGCCCGGCGTCGCGGGTCTCCAGCATGAGGGCGGCGTCGTGCGCCAGGGTGTCGGTGGGCATGGTCACGTGGTAGGGCGTCCTCCCCTGGGTGTAGGCCTCGGTGATCGACAGCCACGTGCCGAGGTCGGCCGCGAAGCTCGTCGAGGTCGTCGACGCGACGGCGGCCCGGCCGGCCTCGCCCAGCATCACGAAGCCCGCGCAGGGGGAGCCGCTCCAGCCCTTCTGGGGTGCGCTGAGCAGGACGTCGACCCGGAGGTCGCTCATGTCCACCCACAGCGCCCCGGACGCGATGCAGTCGAGGACCAGGAGGCCGCCGACGTCGTGCGTGGCGTCGGCGACGGCGCGGACGTAGTCGTCGGGCAGCAGGATGCCCGCCGCCGTCTCGACGTGCGCGGCGAGCACGACCTCGGGTCGCTCGCGCAGGATCGTCTCGACCACCTCGTCGACCGGCGCCGGCGCCCACGGCGCCGCCCGCTCTCCGGAGGCCGGCCGGGCGCAGCACAGGGTGGTCTGCGCGGGGATGGACCCGGCGTCGAGGATCTGCGACCAGCGGTAGGAGAACAGGCCGTTGCGGACGACGAGGCACCGCCGGCCCGTGGCCAGCTGCCGGGCGACCGCCTCCATGGCGTAGGTGCCGCCACCCGGGACGACGGCCACGGCCTCGGCCCGGTACGTCGAGCGCAGCACGTCGACGATGTCGTTCATCACCGCGACGAAGCGCTTCGACATGTGGTTCAGCGATCGGTCGGTGAACACGACGGAGTACTCGAGCAGGCCACCGGGGTCGACGTCAGGGCGAGGCAGCTCCATCGCCGCAGACTCGCACACCTCCGCCGCGACCGCCTCCCCGGGTCCCCGCGGCGCGCGGATCGTCCGGCGGTGCCCAGTGGCGGTCAGTGGGCGGGGCTCAGTGGGCGGCGCCGTAGTGCCGCGGGCGCTCGGCGGGCGCGCCGGCCTCGGCGAGCCGGTGCAGGCCGCCGGCGAGCACCTCCCGCATCCGTCGTACGGCGGGCGCGTGCGCGGGCGGCGGAGCGGCGGCGGGAGTGTCGAGCCGGGCATAGGAGGTCTCGGTGCGGACGGCCTCGCGGGCGAGGTCGGCGGCGATGGGAGGCGGGAAGAGCACGATGCCTCTCCAGGACGACGGTACTGTACCGCTACAGTACCAACTTCTCCTCAGCGCCCACACGCGAGGGGCGGAGACCGACGAGGCTCACCACGGCCCCGACCAGCAGCAGCGCGGCGCAGATCAGCTCGGCCTGCGCGTAGCCCGCCGCGAACACCGCCGGGCGCTGGTAGTCCTCCCCGCCGATGCCCACCGCCGCGGGCAGCGCCGAGACCGCGAGCAGCGAGCCGGTCCGGGCGACCGCGTT
>JAICKK010000087.1 GCA_025927955.1 Nocardioidaceae bacterium | reverse complement strand
CGGCCCCTCAGGCCCAGAGCTGGCCCTCGAGGCGGCTCTCCGCCTCGTCGATGGTGCCCTCGTAGGCACCCGTCGAGAGGTACTTCCACCCGCCGTCGCACACGACGAACGCGATGTCTGCACGCTCCCCCGCCTTCACCGACCGCGCGGCCTGGGCCGACGCGGCGTGCAGGATCGCCCCGGTCGAGATGCCCGCGAAGATGCCCTCGGCGTCCAGCAGCTCACGCACCCGCCGTACGGCGTCGCGCGGGCCGACCGAGAACCGCGCGTCGATGAGCGTCTCGTCGTACAACTCGGGGACGAACCCCTCGTCGAGGTTGCGCAGGCCGTAGACCAGCTCGCCGTACCGCGGCTCGGCGGCGACGATGCGCACGTCGGGCTTGTGCTCGCGGAAGAAGCGACCGACGCCCATCAGCGTCCCCGTGGTGCCCAGACCTCCCACGAAGTGGGTGACGCCGGGCAGGTCGGCGAGGATCTCGGGGCCGGTGCCCTCGTAGTGGGCCAGCGCGTTGGCCGGGTTGCCGTACTGGTAGAGCATCACCCAGTCCGGGTGCTCCTCGGCGATCCCCTTCGCTACCCGGACGGCCTCGTTCGACCCGCCGGCCGCCGGTGACGACACGATCTCGGCGCCCCACATCCGCAGCAGCTGGCGACGCTCCGCCGAGGTGTTCTCCGGCATCACGCACACCAGCCGGTAGCCCTTGAGCCGCGAGGCCATCGCCAGGGAGATGCCGGTGTTCCCCGACGTGGGCTCCAGGATCGTGCAGCCCGGCCGGAGCCGGCCCTCCTTCTCGGCCACCTCCACCATCTTCAGCGCCGCCCGGTCCTTGATCGACCCGGTCGGGTTCTGGTCCTCGAGCTTGGCCCACAGCCGTACGTCGGGCGACGGTGACAGCCGCGGCAGGCCGACCAGCGGCGTGCCGCCCACCGAGGCCAGCGTCGAGTCGTAGCGCACGGCGGCTGGTCAGCCTCCGGCGACGGTCGTGGAGCTGTCGCCTCCGGCAACGGTCGTGGAACTGTCGCCTCCGGCAACGGCTGGCAGCACCACGACCTGGTCCCCCTCGCCGACCGTGGTGTCCAGGCCACCGGTGAAGCGCACGTCCTCGTCGTTGACGTAGACGTTGACGAACCGGCGCAGGTCGCTGCGCCCGTCCTTGGCCTCCACCAGCCGCTCCTTGATGCCGGGATGGTTGCTCTCGAGGTCCTCGATGACCTCCGAGAGCGTCGACCCCCGGCCGGTGACGGCCTTCGCACCGTCGGTGTAGGTGCGCAGGATCGTGGGGATGCGGACCTCGACTGCCATCAGGGCTGGCTCCTCGGCTCTTCTCGGGTGGGGACGACGAGCACCTCTTCCTCGGTGACCTCGCCGTCGACGACTCTGTAGGACCTGAACTCCACCGGGCCGGGACTATTCCCGTGCTCGCGCGTGCCGACCAGAACGTAGTGGGCGTTCGGCTCCTGGGCGAGCGCGATGTCGGTGCGCGAGGGATAGGCCTCGGTGGCCGTGTGCGAGTGGTAGACCACCACCGGCTCCTCGCCGCGGTCGTCCATCTCCCGGTAGAGGTTGAGCAGGTCCGTGGAGTCGAACTCGTAGAACGTCGGCGAGCTCGCCGCGTTGACCATCGGCACGAAGCGCTCGGCCCGGTCGGCCCCCTCGGGACCGGTGACGACCCCGCAGGCCTCGTCGGGGTGGTCCCGCTTGGCGTGCGCGACGATCGCGTCGTGGGTCTCCTGGTCGATCCTCAGCACGCCGACCAGCCTAGGAGCCGGCCGAAGAGGCCCCCGCCGTACCGCTCCAGCGTCCGGATCCTGAGACCTCAGCGCATCACGGCGGCGACCAGCGTCTCCTGCAGGTAGCCGACCCACTGGTAGATGTCGAACACGTGCGCCCGCGGGTCCTCGTCGGGCAGCGCCGCCCAGTAGTCCTCGTCCTCGTCCTCGACGCCCAGCCGGGTGGCGAGGGCGAGCCGGACGTCGGTGAAGGACCGCAGCCAGGTGCCGGCGGCCTCGGCGTCGAGCTCGACGTCGACGACCAGCCCGTCCTCGGCGAGCTCGACGGGCAGGCCGGCCTCCTCCAGCGTCTCGATGACCTCCACCGCGGCGCGGGCCTTGCTGTCGCGCAGCGCGCTCTCGGTGTAGCGGCGGAACTCGCCGGCGGCCTCCTCGTCGTCGGGGTAGGCGTTGGGGAACAACCGGGCCAGCACCGGGTCCTCGGGCTCGGTCGTGGGACCGGAGAAGTCCAGCATCTGCTCGAGCGGGTCGTCGCCCGGGTGCGGGGCGGCGACCTCGTTGCGCAGCAGCTCGACGAGCTGGGAGGCCAGCGAGCGCAGCAGGTCGGCCTCGAACCCGGTGAAGGTCGCGACCGCTCCCCCGCCACGGCGCCGCTGGAAGCCCTCGCTCATCGGCGGCTCACCCGGACTTCTCCATGGTGGCCCACAGGCCGTACTCGTGCATCGCCTGCACGTCGCGCTCCATCTCCTCGCGCGACCCGCTCGCCACCACGGACTTCCCGTCGTGGTGCACCTCGAGCATCAGCTTCTCCGCCTTCTTCCGGGAGTAGCCGAAGTAGCTCTGGAAGACGTAGGTGACGTAGCTCATCAGGTTCACGGGGTCGTTCCACACGATCGTGACCCAGGGGCGCTCGAGGAGCGTCAGGTCCTCGGTCTCCGGCTGGTCCAGCTCGACGGGGGTAGGGGCGGACACGCAGGTCATCCTAGGCTGAGCGGCGTGAGGCCACAGTCGACGGCACTGCTCACCGACCACTACGAGCTCACCATGCTGCAGGCGGCGCTGACCGCCGGCACCGCGGACCGGCGCGCCGTCTTCGAGCTGTTCCCACGACGGCTCCCCGAGGGCCGCCGGTACGGCGTGGTGGCGGGCGTGGGGCGCGCGCTGGAGGCGATCGAGGCGTTCCGCTTCGACCAGGACGTGCTCGCCGTGCTGCGCGAGGGCGACGTGGTCGACGAGCCGACGCTCGAGTGGCTCGCCGGCTACGAGTTCGCGGGGGACGTGTGGGGCTACGCCGAGGGCGAGACGTACTTCCCGTTCTCGCCGCTGCTGGTCGTGGAGTCGACCTTCGCCGAGGCGGTGCTGCTCGAGACCGTGCTGCTCTCGATCTACAACCACGACTCGGCGATCGCCTCCGCCGCCTCCCGGATGACCTGGGCCGCGCAGGACCGGCCGTGCATCGAGATGGGGTCGAGGCGCACGCACGAGGAGGCGGCCGTGGCGGCGGCGCGCGCGGCGTACGTCGCCGGCTTCGTGGGCACCTCCAACCTGGCGGCCCGCCGGCGCTACGGCATCCCCACGACCGGGACGAGCGCGCACAGCTTCACGCTGCTGCACGACAGCGAGCGGGACGCGTTCACCGCCCAGGTGCGCGCGCTGGGCACCGCCACCACGCTGCTCGTCGACACCTACGACGTGGCGGAGGCGGTGCGGATGGGCGTCGAGATCGCCGGGACCGGGCTCGGAGCGGTGCGCCTGGACAGCGGCGACCTCGGCGTGCTCGCGCACCGGGTGCGGGCCGAGCTCGACGAGCTGGGAGCGACCGCGACCCGGATCGTGGTCACCTCCGACCTCGACGAGCACTCGATCGCGGCGCTGGCCGCCGCGCCCGTCGACGGGTACGGCGTGGGCACGTCCCTGGTGACCGGCAGCGGCCACCCGACCTGCGGGTTCGTCTACAAGCTGGTGGCTCGCGAGGCCCGGGATGGGACGATGGTCAGCGTGGCCAAGCGGAGCAAGGACAAGATCTCGGTCGGGGGCCGCAAGTACGCCCTGCGACGGCTCTCGCCGGACGGCGTCGCGGAGGCGGAGGTGGTCGGGATCGGCCGCCCTCCCGAGGACGACGGCGACCCTTCGGCGGGGCTCAGGACAAGCGATCGCACGCTCCTCGTGCCCCTGGTCGCCGACGGTCGGGTCGTCGGCGACGAGCCGCTCGAGGCGGCCCGCGCGCGGCACGCCGCCGCCCGTGCCGAGCTCCCGCTGACCGCCGGCCAGATGTCGCGCGGTGAGCCGGCGATCCCCACCCAGCACCTCGACGCGTACGTCGAGGGCGAGAGCCGCTGAGGGTCTGCTCATGGCGCTGGTCCGGTGCGACTTCTTCTCCGAGGTCCTCGAGGTGGGCACGTCGATGACCGTGCTGCTGCCGCAGCCGGGCGAGCAGCAGATCGGCGTGGCCGGCACCGTCCGCGACGGCGACCCGCCGGTGCTGTACCTGCTGCACGGGCTGTCCGACGACGGCACCGCCTGGCAGCGCTACACCGGCATCGAGAGGTACGCCGCGGCCCACGGGCTCGCCGTCGTCATGCCCGAGGTCGGCCGCAGCTTCTACGCCGACGAGCCGCACGGCGCTGCCTACTGGAGGTTCCTGTCCCAGGAGCTGCCCTCGGTCGTGCAGTCCTTCTTCCGGGTCTCGGGCCGCCGCGAGGACACCTTCGTCGCGGGCCTGTCCATGGGCGGGTACGGCGCGCTGAAGTGGGCGCTGCACCAGCCGGAGCGGTTCGCTGCGGCGGCCAGCCTGTCCGGTGCCCTCGACGTCGTCGCGCTCAGCGCCGAGCAGGAGCGGGCCACCACGATCCAGCAGGCGTTCGGCGACCGCATCGGCCCGCACGACGACCTGTTCGAGCTGCTGGCCGACGTGGACGCCCGCAGACTGCCGGCCCTCTACCTCGGCTGCGGCACCGAGGACCACCTGCTCGGGTCGACGGTCCGCTTCGCGGAGACGGCCGCGGCCGCCGGGCTCGACCCGGTCGTCGACCTCCGGCCCGGCGCCCACGAGTGGGACCTGTGGGACCGGGTGATCGTCGACGTGCTGGCCTGGCTGCCCGTGCACGGGGAGCCGCTGCGCCGATAGCCTGCGGGCATGTTGCGTGCGCTGATCGTGGTCGACGTCCAGAACGACTTCTGCGAGGGCGGCAGCCTCGCGGTGCCCGGCGGCGCGGAGGCCGCCTTCCGGATCAGCGAGATGCTGCACCACTGGTCCGGCAAGGACCCCAAGGCGCCCGACTACCACGTCGCGGTGGCGACCCGCGACCACCACGTGGACCCCGGTGACCACTTCAGCGACCGGCCCGATTTCGACCGGTCCTGGCCGCCCCACTGCGTGGTGGGCACCGACGGGGAGGCGTTCCACCCCAACCTCGACCCGCAGCCGTTCGACGCGGTCTTCCTCAAGGGCGAGCACGCCGCGGCGTACTCCGGCTTCGAGGGGCGTACGACGGACGGCTCCACGCTCGCGGACTGGCTGCGTGGCCACGACATCACCCACGTCGACGTGTGCGGCATCGCCACCGACTACTGCGTGCGGGCCACGGCCCTGGACGCCGTCAAGGCCGGCTTCGACACGCGGCTGCTGCGCCGCCTGTGCGCCGGGGTGGCACCGCAGTCGACCGACCGGGCGCTCGGCGAGATGCAGGACGCGGGAGTCCGCCTCCAGTGAGCGGCACCCCTCCGGTCTCGCCGCCGCTGTCGGCCATCGTCGCGGAGCTCGCCACGCGACGCGGCGACCACCCGGCGCTGGTCGGCGCGACGCGCACGGTCTCCTTCGCCGAGCTGGACGCGAACGCGAACCGGGTGGCGCACGCGCTGCTCGCCCTGGGCGTCGGGGAGCACGGGCGGGTGGCCTACCTCGACCTCAACAACCCCGAGTTCTTCGAGGTCATGCTGGGCGCCGCACGCATCGGCGCCGCGGTCGCACCGGTCAACTACCGGCTGACTCCTGCCGAGATCGGCCGGATCGTGGACGACGCGGGGGCCGAGGTGCTCGTGGTCGGTCCCGCGTTCGAGGCCCTGCTGCCGCAGGTCCGCGCGCAGGCGAGCGGCCTGCGGCGGGTGGTGCGCACGGGCGAGGACTACGCCGCCTGGCTGGCATCCGCCCGCGACACGGACCCGGGACGCGAGTCCTCCGAGGACGACGTGGTGCTGCAGCTGTACACCTCGGGCACCACGGGGGTCCCCAAGGGCGTGATGCTCACCAACCGCAACTGCTCCGGGCTGCTGGACGTGGCGGACGCCTGGGAGGTCGACGAGACGTCGGTGTCGCTGGTCGCCATGCCGTTGTTCCACATCGGCGGCTCCGGCTGGGCGAACGTCGCGCTCGCGGGCGGCGGCACCGACGTGCTGGTCCCCGTCATCGACCCGGCGGGCCTGGTGGACACCATCGAGACCCACCGGATCACCAACGCTTTCCTGGTCCCCGCCGTGCTGGCGATGATGTGTGCCGTGCCCGGCGTCGACGAGCGGGACTTCTCCAGCCTGCGCTCGATCGCCTACGGCGCGTCGCCGATCACGTCGGCGGCGCTGACCCGGGCGCTCGAGGTCTTCCGGGCGCCGCTGTTCCAGGTCTACGGCCTGACCGAGACGACCGGCGCGATCACCGAGCTGGCCGCCTCGGACCACGACCCGGACGGTCCGCGGCGCCACCTGATGCGCTCGGCGGGCCGTCCCTACCCGTGGGTGCAGATGAAGGCGGTCGACCCGGTCACCGGAGAGGACTGCGCACCGGAGGTCGTCGGCGAGATCTGGACCCGGTCGCGGCAGAACTCCCCCGGCTACTGGCACCGGCCCGAGGACACCGAGGCGGCGTTCGACGCGGACGGCTGGCTGCACACCGGTGACGCCGGCTACCTCGACGCGGACGGCTACGTCTTCCTCACCGACCGGGTCACGGACATGATCGTGACCGGCGCCGAGAACGTCTACCCGGTCGAGGTGGAGTCCGCCCTGGCCGAGCACCCCGACGTCGCGGACGTCGCCGTGCTCGGCGTGCCGGACCCCGTCTGGGGCGAGAAGGTGCTCGCGGTCGTCGTACGACGGGCGGGGTCGTCGCTGACCGAGGAGGAGCTGCTGGCCTGGGCGCGGGAGCGGCTGGCCGGGTTCAAGCGACCCCGGTCCGTGGACTTCGCCGACGAGCTGCCGCGCAACGCCTCGGGCAAGCTGCTCAAGCGGGTGCTGCGGGCGCCGTACTGGGCCGACGCCGAGGGCCGCCACATCGGCTGACCCGGCCGCCCGGGCCTACAGTGGGGTCCATGAGCGACCCCGACGTCGACATCCTCCACCGGATCGAGTCCCTCGTGGACGAGGAGCACCGGCTGCGCGACGGTGCCGGGTCCGACCCCGACCGGCTCCGCCACGTCGAGGAGCAGCTCGACCGCTGCTGGGACCTGCTGCGGCAGCGCCGGGCCAAGCGCGAGTTCGACCAGGACCCCGGCGAGTCGTCGGCCCGCTCGACCGACACCGTCGAGCACTACCTCCAGTAGGGCCCGCGTCCGCTCGGGACAGGAGTGGTCAACGGTCCCTTCCCCAACGCTCGCTCAGAGTCGATACCACCTTGAGGTCGCGGTTCGTACCCGGCGCCAGCGCCTTCTTGAACGCGCCGAAGAACGTCGCCTCGTGCATCGTGTGGTCGAGCCAGACGTGCACTGCTCGACCCCGCACGAACGCCGACTCACCGGGAGCGTCCCACGCCTCGATGCGCTGCGCGACCTCGCCGGTCGGGGCGTGGCCGACCTTGAAGAACGTCACGTAGCGACGCTGTCCCTCGGCCCGCGGGAACGACGGCGCGAGGGCGAGCGCGTCGTCGTACACCTCGCGCAGCTCCTTCGGACTGAGGATCACCGACGGCACGTCGAAGGAGCAGTGCTCGCCGAGCACGTCCTCGACATGCCTCTCGACCTTGGCGGGCGAGCGCAGGGGGGTGCGGAAGCGGACGTTGCCGGTCTGGATGTAGGTCTCCACCTCCTGCAGGCCGGAGTCCGCGAGGTGCCGGCGCAGGTCGGCCATCTTGTAGAACCGACCGCCCACGTTGACGGCCCGCAGCAGCGCGATGTACGTCGGCATGGCGCTCATCCTGCACCAGACCGTAGTGTCGAGCGGTGCCCAGCGGTCCGTCGCACCTGCCGCCCCACCTCGCGGGGCTGGTCGACGACGCCCCAGCGGTGGCGGCGGGCGGCCTCGAGCAGGCGCTGCGCGAGCATTTCGAGCACCTGCGGTCCGACCACGCGGAGCTGGTCGGCGCCTTCGTCGTCGACGACCGGCTGCTCGGTGACCTCCCCCGGGCCGACCTGGACGAGCGCCCGGGTCGCGCTCCGGTGCTCCGGGTGCGGGTGGGCGGCGGCGCCGGCGCGCTCGCCCCGGCCGTCTCCTGGGCGCACGGCACGGGCCTGGCGCTGCGTGGCCTGGACCTCGCGGTGCGGCAGTCCGACGCCGGCGACCCGGCACCCAACGCGCGACGCATCGTGGCCGCGCTCGACGAGCTCCTGGCGACCGGAGCCCTCGAGGAGGCAACCGAGGTGCACGTCGAGCCGCCACCCCTGTACGGCGGGCAGCCGACCGCGTCCTGGCTCGACGCGCTCGACGAGCTCGCGGCCGCCGAGCACGGCCTGCTGCTGCGCACCGGTCCCCCGGGACCCGGGGACGACGCGCCCACGGCGCGGGAGCTCGCGACCTTCATCGGCGCCGCGCTCGACCGGGAGATGGTCCTCGCCGCCGCTGGCGGCGACCCCCCGGCCGTCAGCCGGCGCGACCCCACCACCGGCCTTCGGCGGCACGGCTTCCTCAACCTGCTCGTCGCCACCCGCGCCGACCTCGACGGCGCCGCCGCAGACGAGGTGGCGCGGGTCATCGAGGAGACCGACCCGCGGGCGCTGACCTCGAGCACGGACGCCGCGGGCCTGGCGTCCGCACGGCGGTGGCTGACGTCCGTGCGGTCCGAGCGGGTGCTCGACGCCTGGACCGGCCTGGTCGGGTCCGGGCTCCTGGAGGCACGATGACGGACGGGCCCCGCGCGACCTGGGTGGAGGGCGCCGCCGGCTCCCTGTTCGACGTCGACAACCTGCCCTACGGCGTGTTCGCCTCCCGCTCGTCGGACGACGAGCCGCCGCGCGTGGGCGCCAGGATCGGCGACCTGGTGGTCGACCTGGCGCCGGTGGCGGCCGGGGACATGCTCGAGGTCGGCCACGTCTTCGAGTCGCCCTCCCTCAACCCGTTCATGTCGCTGGGCAGGCCCGTGTGGTCCTCGACCCGGGCGTGGCTCACCGGCCTGCTCACCGACGAGTCCGAGCGCGACCTGGTCGAGCCGCACCTGGTCCCCGTCGACGACGTCGACCTCCTGCTGCCCTTCGAGGTCGCCGACTACGTCGACTTCTACTGCTCGCTGCACCACGCGACCAACGTCGGGCGGATCCTGCGCCCCGACGGCGACCCGCTGGCCGCGAGCTGGCGGCACCTGCCGGTCGGGTACCACGGCCGTGCCGGCACGGTCGTGGTCTCGGGCACCGACGTGCGCCGCCCCTGCGGCCAGCGGCGGGAGGGCGGCCCACAAGAGGGTGCAGCCCCGTCGTACGGCCCGAGCAGGCGGCTGGACCTCGAGGCCGAGGTCGGCTTCGTGGTGGGCAGCGCGACGGCGCTCGGCAGCCGGGTGGGCACGGCCGGCCTCGCCGACCACGTCTTCGGCGTGGTGCTCCTCGACGACTGGTCGGCGCGCGACATCCAGGCCTGGGAGTACGTCCCCCTCGGCCCGTTCCTGGGCAAGTCCTTCGCGACGTCGGTCAGCGGCTGGGTCACGCCGCTGGAGGCGCTGGCGGCCGCCCGCGTCGACCTGCCCGGCCAGGACCCGCGACCGCTGGGCTACCTGCGCGTCGAGGAGCCGGCCGGCTACGACATCGACCTCGAGGTGCTGGTCGACGGCGAGACGGTCAGCCGGCCGCCGTACGCCTCGACGTACTGGTCCCCCGCGCAGATGCTGGCCCACCTGACCGTCAACGGCGCGTCGCTGCGCACCGGCGACCTGTTCGCCTCCGGCACCGTCAGCGGCCCCCGGACGGACCAGCGGGGCTCCCTGCTGGAGCTGTCCTGGGGCGGACGGGAGCCCTTCCGGGTCGGCGCGGGGCAGCGCACCTTCCTCGAGGACGGCGACACCGTCACGCTGCGGGCGACGGCACCTGGTACGGCGGGGGGCCGGATCGCGCTGGGCGAGGTGACCGGGCGGGTGCGCCCCGCGACGCCGTGAGCCACGCCTCACCCGCGCCGGGTGACATACATAGGAGCCCTATGTAATATTGGTTGCGTGAAGCAACCAGTCCTGCCGGCCGCGGCCGCCCCGGGAGCGCACGACCTCAGCGCCGAGCTCATGGTGCTCGTCGGACGGCTCACCCGCACCGTCACCAGGGCCGCGGGGGTCGACGTGCCGACCGCCAGCCTCAGGCTGCTCTCGCAGGTCGACGAGCTGGGCCCGGTCACCATCGGGGCGCTCACCGAGGCCGACCGCTGCTCCCAGCCGACGATGTCCTCGGCGGTGCAGACACTGTGCCGGCGGGGCTGGGCCAGCAAGGTCCGCAACCCCGACGACGGCCGGTCGAGCCTGGTCACCCTCACCGACGCCGGCCGAGCGGTGCTCGCCGACGCCCGCAGGAAGCGTGCCCAGGTCGTCGTCGGCCTGTTCACCGCCGACCCCGAGCACGACGAGCGGGACCTGGCCACGGCCGTCGCGGTCCTCCGCGGCCTGCTGGACGCCCGCACCCCCCACCACCTCGACGCACGACCAGAAGGAGAAGCGTGAGCACGCGCAGCGCATCCGCAGACGCCCCCCAGTCGGGAGCACCCTCGATCCTGAAGCAGCCGCGGGCCGTGTGGGCGGTGGCCTTCGCCTGCGTGATCGCGTTCATGGGCATCGGCCTCGTGGACCCGATCCTCAAGCCGATCGCCGACCAGCTGCACGCCACCCCCAGCCAGGTCTCGCTGCTGTTCACCAGCTACATGGCCGTCACCGGCGTCGCGATGCTGATCACCGGCGTGGTGTCGAGCCGCATCGGCGCCAAGCGCACGCTGCTGTGCGGCCTGGCCCTGATCATCGTGTTCGCTGCGCTGGCCGGCTCCTCGCACAGCATCGGCGCGATCGTCGGGTTCCGGGCCGGCTGGGGGCTGGGCAACGCGCTGTTCATCTCCACCGCCCTGGCCACGATCGTCTCCGCCGCCAGCGGCTCTGTCGCCCAGGCGATCATCCTCTTCGAGGCGGCCCTCGGCCTGGGCATCGCCGCCGGCCCCCTGGTGGGCGGCCAGCTCGGCTCGATCTCGTGGCGCGGCCCGTTCTTCGGCGTGGCCGTCCTCATGCTCATCGCCCTGGCGGCGACCGCCATCTTCCTGCCCAGGACCCCTGCGACGGGACGGCGCACCTCCCTGGCCGACCCGTTCCGGGCGCTGCGCTACCCGGGGCTGCTGACCATCGCGATCACCGCCCTGTTCTACAACATGGGCTTCTTCGCACTGCTGGCCTACGCGCCCTTCCCGCTGGACATGACCGCCACCCAGGTCGGCTTCATCTTCTTCGGCTGGGGCGTGCTGCTGGCCTTCACCTCCGTGGTGGTCGCGCCCCGGCTCCAGCGGCTCTTCGGCACCGTGCCCAGCGTGCTGGGGGCGCTCCTGCTCTTCGCCGCCGACCTCGCCGGGATGGCCGTGCTCACCGACTCCAAGCTCGCCCTGATCATCGGCATCATCCTGGCCGGCGCGTTCCTCGGCATCAACAACACGCTGATCACCGAGGCCGTCATGGGCGCTGCACCGGTCGAGCGTCCGGTCGCCTCCGCCGCCTACTCCTTCGTCCGGTTCTCCGGCGGCGCCGTCGCGCCGTACGTCGCGGGCAAGCTGGGCGAGAACGTCAGCATCCACGCACCGTTCTGGATGGGCGCCGGCGCCGTGCTCATCGGCGTGGTCGTGCTGTTCGCCGGCCGCCGCACGCTGCAGGGCCACCGGCACGTCGCCGGCTCCGCCGAGCAGGAGCAGGAGGACCAGGCCGAGCTGCTCGCCATCGGCGACCTCGACTGAGCCCCTGACGCTCCGGCCCGGCACGAGCGCCGGGGTCGCTACAGCCAGGTGTAGACCCGCACCGAGGTCCCGTCCGCCCCGGAGCGCACCTGGACCAGGTCGCACAGCTGGTTGGCCATCCAGACGCCGCGGCCGCCTTCGGACAGGGGTGCGGGCTGCTCGCGGCCGACCAGCGGGTCGGCGATGACCCCGGGGTCGGAGACCTCCAGCACCAGCGCCTGCCCCTCGCGCCAGCCGCGCAGCAGCCCACCGCCACCACCGTGGACGACGCTGTTGCTGGCCAGCTCATGGGTGGCCAGCACCAGGTCCTCGACCACCTCGCCCGGCAGCCGGACCAGCTCGCACAGCCGGTGCACCACCGACCGCAGACCGGCGAGGTCCTCCGCCCCGAACTCCATCTGCTCGAGCACCCCGGTGGGTCCGGGCAGCGCGCGCCGGAACTCCCCGAGCGCGTGCGCGTGGCCCCCGTACGTCGCCCCGTACGTCGCCCGCTGGCGGGCGGCCCCCACCACCGGATGGGTGCGCTGCGCATCCGCGAGGACCGCGCCGGGCAGGGCGCCGGCGTCGTAGGGGCACAGCAGCCGGAAGTCCGAGACCAGGTCGTCGAAGGCGACGTTGAGCAGCGACTCGTGCAACCGGCACTCGTCGAGCTCGGCGGAGCTGCGGCCCGCCCAGACGGGCTCGCCCACGCCGCGGACCGCGCCGCCGGCGTGCTGCTCGACGAACCCACGCCACGCGGGGATGATCCGCGCCGGGTTGGCGCCCAGCTCGGCCATGTCCAGGAACGAGACCGCGCTCGCGTCGGGGCCGAGCTCCGCCTCGAGGGCGTCGATGCGGTCGGGCAGCTCGGCCACCAGCACCGGCTCCCTCGCGGCGAGCCCCTCGCGGATGAAGGGCGCGACCACGCCGGTGAACTCCTCGAGCCCCCGGTAGAAGACGGCACCGTGCCGGAACTGGCTCCCGTCCAGGCGAGCTGGTGCTGCGGACGTCACGGTTCCCCTCTGGTCCCCTCTTGTGCCCTCGTGGTGGAGCTGCTGCCAGCGACGGGCCCGAGCCAGTGTGCGCCTTCGGGTCCCGCCTTGTACAGCATCCCTGCCACCGCAAGCACCTCGGCCCGGGCCCCGTGACGGGTGCCCCGCTCCTCGGGACGGTACCCTCGCCCGCGTGAGACTCGTGGCAGGCGTGGACTGCTCCACCCAGAGCACCAAGGTCGTCGTGTGCGACGCGCAGACCGGGAAGGTGGTCCGGGAGGGACGGGCGAGCCATCCCGACGTCACGGAGGTCGACCCGGCGGTGTGGTGGCAGGCCTGGGAGCAGGCCTGCGACGGCCTCCTCGACGAGGTCGAGGCGCTCGCCGTCGGCGGCCAGCAGCACGGCATGGTGCTCGTCGACGAGGACGGCGCCCCCGTGCGCGACGCGCTGCTGTGGAACGACAACCGGTCGGCACCCCAGGCGGCGGCGCTCATCGAGGAGCTCGGTGGCCCCCAGGCCTGGGCGAGCGCCACCGGCAGCGTCCCGGTCGCCAGCTTCACGGTGACGAAGCTGCGCTGGGTCGCCGAGCAGGAGCCGGAGGTGGCCGAGCGCGCCGCCGGCGTGATGCTGCCGCACGACTGGATCACGCAGCGGCTTCGCGGCGGAGCCGGCGAGCCCACCACCGACCGCGGTGACGCCTCCGGGACCGGCTACTGGTCCCCGGCGGAGGGCGCCTACCGCACCGACCTGCTCCGCGCCGCGTTCGGCCGTGAGCTCGCCCTGCCCCGCGTCGCCGGACCGCACGAGGCCGTCGGCGAGACCCGCGACGGCGTGCTGCTCGCCCCGGGCACGGGGGACAACATGGGTGCCGCCCTGGGCCTGGAGCTCGAGCCGGGCGACGTCGTGGTCTCCCTCGGCACGAGCGGCACCGTCTTCGCGGTCGCCGACCGGCCGACGGCCGACGCGAGCGGCATCATCGCGGGCTTCGCCGACGCGACCGGCCGCTTCCTGCCCCTGGCCTGCACCCTCAACGCGGCCCGGGTGGTGGGCTCCGCCCTGCGCATGGCCGGGGCGGAGCTCGCGGACCTCGACCGCCTCGCGCTCTCGGTCGACGGCACCGAGGGGCTCGTCCTGCTGCCCTTCCTCGACGGCGAGCGGACACCGCCGCTGCCCGACGCGCGGGGCCTGCTGCACGGACTGACCCGGGCCAACGCGACCCCGGGCCACCTGGTGCGGGCGTCGGTGGAGGGGATGCTCTGCGGCCTGGCCGACGCGGTCGACGCCCTGGACGCGTCGGGGGTGGCGCCGCGCCGGATCGTGCTCATCGGCGGCGCGGCCCGGTCCGCCGCCGTGCAGCGGATCGCCGCGGGGCTGTTCGCGCTGCCGGTCCTGCTCCCGGAGCCGGCCGAGTACGTCGCGCTCGGGGCGGCGCGGCAGGCGGCCTGGACCCTGAGCGGGGACGGCGCGCCGCCACGCTGGGCGGTCGGCACGTCCGTGGTCGAGCCCGACGACGACCACGCGGACTACTACCGGGGCGTCCGCTCGTCGTACACCTCGGTGCTGTCCGGCGCGCGGCCGCTGCTCGGCGGCTGACGCGTCCGGCTACGGCCGGACGGGCAGCAGCGGCGGGTCCTGGTGGTCCTGCTCGCGCAGCCAGCGGACGAACCTCAGCGCCTCACCGCTGGGCCTGCTGGAGTCGTCGCGGCGCAGCAGGTAGTGGTCCTGCCGCATGGGCACCGCCACGTCGTGGGCCACCAGCACCCGGCCCGCCCGTACGGCGCGGCGCGCGAACAGCTCGGGGACGATCGCCCAGTAGTCGCTGCCGGCGACGATCTCCAGGGCGGCTACCGCGGTGTCCACGGTCAGGGCGCGCGGTGGCGCAGCGCCGGAGGCCGCGTGGCCGGGGAAGAACCCGCGCCACACGTCGTCGAAGCCCAGGACGTGCACCCGCGGGTGCAGCGCGAGGTCCTCGACCCGGACGGGAGCACCGTGGCGACGCAGGTGCTCCGGTCCGCACACGGCGACCGCCGTGTCCTCGTGCAGCCTGGTCGCGACGAAGCCGGGCCAGCTGCCGTTCCCCTGCCGGATCTCCAGGTCGACCTGGGAGGGCGGCAGCGCGTCGGCCCAGATGGCACTGACCAGCTGCACGTCGACGTGCGGCGACGCCGCGCGGAAGTCGGGCAGCCGCGGCCCGAGCCACGTCACCGCGTAGGCGACCTGCACCCGGACCGTCAGCCGGGCCTGGCTGTTCCCGCCGAAGAGCCCGTTGGTCACCGCCGCGAGGTCCTCGAACATGTCGCGCACCGCCGGCAGGTAGGCCTCGCCCGCCTCCGTCAGCCGCACGCTGCGGGGGAGCCGCTCGAACAGCCGTGTGCCCAGGTGCGCCTCGAGGACGCGGACCCGCTGGCTGACGGCCGACGCCGACAGGTGCATCTCCTCCGCGGCCGCGGCGAAGCTGAGGTGCCGCGCGGCCGCCTCGAACGCGTGCAGGCCCAGGAGCGGGGGCACCGACGTGTCCATGAGCCTCCTCCTCCCTCCCTCCCTTCCCGAGCCACACATTATGGGCCCCTAAGGCGGTGGAAAGAACGTTTGACGCCGCCCTTTCCGCGGGCCAAGACTGGTGGCACCCACCCTCCGAAGGAGCGCCGCCGATGACCGCACCCGCCGCACCCACCGACCTTGCCCGGCCAGCCCGGGGCGTGGTGCTCCACGACCGCCACCTCGACGTCACACTGGCCGGGGAGGTGCGGCGGTTCCACTACGTCTGGCTGCGCGACAACTGCTGGTGCGCCGAGT
>JAICKK010000129.1 GCA_025927955.1 Nocardioidaceae bacterium | reverse complement strand
TTCGCGCCGAGGCGTCCCGTTCCGCGAAGCCGTCCATCGCAGCAGCGCGGAACAAGGCGCCTCGGCGTCCCCCGGGGCGCGGAACGGGACGCCTCGGCGTGGCAGGGTGGGCCCATGATCGTTGCCTTCAGCATCAGCCCGACCGGTGGGGACGAGACCGGAGGAGTCAGCGAGGCCGTCGCCGAGGCGGTGCGCGTCGTCCGGGCCTCGGGCCTGCCCTGCGAGACCAACGCGATGTTCACCAACGTCGAGGGGGAGTGGGACGAGGTCATGGCGGTGGTCAAGCGGGCCGTCGACGTCGTCGCGGCGAGCTCGCCGCGCGTCGGGCTGGTCCTGAAGGCCGACATCCGCCCCGGGTACGACGGGCAGCTGACCGCCAAGGTGCAGCGGATCGAGGAGCGGCTGTCCCAGGACGGCCGGGATGCGTAGCGAGATCCTCGAGGTCCGCACCGGCAGCAGCGACGTCGTCCTCGACCTGACCCGCGAGTGCCAGGCGTTCGTCGGGGGCGAGCGGGACGGCCTGCTGCACGTGTTCGTGCCGCACGCCACGGCCGGCATCGCGATCCTGGAGACCGGGGCCGGCAGCGACGACGACCTGCTCGCCGCGCTCGAGGACCTGCTGCCCGCCGACGGCCGGTGGCGGCACCAGCACGGGACCCCCGGCCACGGCCGCTCGCACGTGATGCCGGCCCTGGTCCCGCCGTACGCGACCGTCCCCGTGCTCGGCGGGCGGCTGGCGCTCGGCACCTGGCAGAGCATCTGCCTGGTCGACCTCAACGTCGACAACCCCGACCGGCAGGTGCGGCTCTCCTTCCTCGCCGGCTGAGCACCGTCAGGGCAGGAACAGCATGGTGTCGCCGAACTCGTGCCAGAGGTAGCTCCTGGAGCCGCGCGTCACCGCCTCGTAGGCCGCGGCCACCAGCCGCTCGCCCGCGACCGCCCGCAGCAGGTCCAGGTGGCTGGCCTCGGCCTCGTGCAGGCCGGTCAGGACGCCGTCCACGGTCCGTGCCGGCCGCTCCGGCCCGAGGACCAGCGACGTCCAGCCGGCGGCGGCGTGGACCCGGCCGTGCGGGTCGGCGACGCTCTCCAACGCGCGGACCGCGGTCGTGCCCACGCCGACGACCCGGCGCCCCGCCTCGTGGGTGCTCTCGACCAGCCGGGCGGTGGCGGCCGGGACGACGTACGGCTCTGGCTGTGGCGGCTCGAAGGTCTCCTGGCTGGACACGCCGGTGTGCAGCACGACGGGCGCGAGGACCACCCCGGCGGCCATCAGCCGCACCAGCAGCCGCTCCGAGAGCGGTCGTCCGGCGCTGGGCATCTCGGCGCTGCCGGGCACGGAGGCGTAGACGTTCTGCCGGTCCTCGAGCGGCCACTCGCCCTCGACGTAGGCGTAGCTGATCGGCCGGCCGTGCTCGAAGAGGTAGGCGACCCGGTCGGTGGCGGGCTCGGGTGTCGCCCTCCACAGGCGGTCCTGGCCCGCGGGATGCGGCCCGCGCACGTGGAGCCGGAGCCCGCCGGACAGGGACAGGACGGCACCCGCCCGGCTGGACGCGGGCCCGGCGCCGTCGCGTCGCCGCACCTCGACGACCCAGTCCCCGTCGTCGAGCCCGGCGGACACGTGCAGCAGGCGGCCGTCCTCCAGGGGGATGGCGGCCGGCAGCGTCGCGGACGTGTTCACCACGAGCAGGTCGCCCGGGTGCAGGACCCGGTCGAGGTCGCGCACGCGCAGGTGGTCCAGCCGGCCGGGACCCGACACGAGCATCCGGACCTCGTCGCGGGCCAGCCCGCGGGCCTCCGGCGGCGCATGCGCCTCGTCGTGCGCGGGCACCTCGAAGGCGGCGGCGCTCACGACCTCACCCCACCGGCGACGCGCTCGGCTACGGGCAGGTCCGCGGCGCGGTAGCGACCGCTGGGCGGCCTGGTCGCGAGCAGTCCCAGCAGGTGCGGGACGACCGTCGCCGGCTCGGGTCGGTCCGAGATGTCCTCGCCGGGGAAGGCGTCCTGGTGCATGCGGGTGCGCATGTCGCCGGGGTCCACGGCGTAGACGGCGACGGAGGGCTGCTCGGCGGCGAGGATCCGGGTGAGGTGGTCCAGCGCCGCCTTGGACGCGCCGTAGGCCCCCCAGCCCTCGTAGGGCTCCACCGCCGCGTCCGAGCTGACGTTCACGACCGTGCCACGGTGGGCGAGCAGCTGGGGGAGCAGGAGGCGGGTGAGCTCGTGCGCGGCGACCACGTTGGTCGCCAGGGCATGCAGCAGGATGTCGGCGGTCAGCTCCGCGATGGCGGGCATGGGGCTGGCCCCGAGGGTGCTGGCGTTGTTGACCAGCAGGTCGGCTCCGCCGAGCCGGGCGGCGGTCTCGGCCAGCTCCCGGCGGTGCAGCGGGTCGGTGACGTCACCGGGCACGCGGTGTCCGGGCGTCCCGGCGAGCGCCTGCGCGCCCCGGGCGTCGACGACGAGCTCCCAGCCGCGTCGGTCGAGCTCGAGGGCGAGGGCGGCGCCGAGGCCGCGGGAGGCGCCGGTGATGACTGCTAAGGGCATGGTGGCAGGGCTCCTGTTGTCGGGTGTGGATGCTTCTCGGCGACGAGCCTGCATCTTCAAGCCGACTTGAGGTCAACTTCGGCGCCGGACCCGTCGTGAGCCTCGGCAACCGGCAGGCGAGATCGAGTGCCTCGAACGCGTGTTCGAGGCGAGGAGTACGCTGGGCGCCATGTCCCAGCTCGTCGTTCCTCCCGGGTGGCCCCGCGCGGTGCGCCCGCCCGGCGCCCCGGGATGGGAGCACACCGCCGTCGCCTGGCTCCTCGACATCTGCCCGCCCGAGTACCGCGCCTACCCGGTGCTGCGACGCCACGACGTGGTCCTCGCCCGCTTCGCGCTCCTGCACGTCGAGGCCTGCCAGGCCGCCGTGCGCCGCGGTCTGAGCCAGGCACGCGCGGAGCTGCGCGACGTCGCCGACCAGGCCACGGTCGAGTCCGCCGTGGAGACGTGGCACGCCGAGTCGGCCCGGCTGCTGGCGGAGCGGCGCGCGGTCGGCCTCGTCGAGGAGGCTCTGCGGGGGCGTCGCTTCGTGGCCCGGCTCTAGGGCGGCCGGAGGGCGGATCCGGGCGCGTCGGGCGGGTAGGATGCCCCCGGCAGCACGCGACGAGGAGGCAGGCCGGTGCCGCAGACGCTGGACCTCACCCTGGACGACCCGGTCACGGTCGCCGAGCTCCGGCTGGTGACCGAGCTGATCGTGGTGGCCGCGCAGGACCCTGGCACCCTCGAGCCGGACGTCATCGACCGGGTCCTCGGCATCGAGCGGGCCCGCCGTACCTTCCCGGAGCAGCGCGGCTCCGAGTGATCCTCCCCGTCCGGGGTACGGGCCGCCGCGGCCCTAGACTGGAACGCCGCGTCGATGCCGCCCCGCGTGGGCTGCCAGAGGAGGACACATGCCCGTGCTGGACCGGATCACCGGCCCACGTGACCTGCGCGACCTCACCGACGAGCAGCTCGACGAGCTCGCCACCGAGATCCGCGACTTCCTGGTCCGCAAGGTCTCGCGCACGGGAGGCCACCTCGGGCCCAACCTCGGCGTCGTGGAGCTGACGCTGGCGCTGCACCGCGTCTTCGACTCCCCGACCGACCCGATCGTCTTCGACACCGGCCACCAGGCGTACGTGCACAAGATCCTCACCGGTCGCGCCGCCGGCTTCGACCGGCTGCGCCAGGAGGGCGGCCTCTCCGGATACCCGAGCCGCGCCGAGTCCGAGCACGACCTGGTCGAGAACTCCCACGCGTCGACCTCGCTGTCCTACGCCGACGGGCTGGCCAAGGCGTTCTCCGTGAGGGGCGAGAGACGCCACGTCGCTGCGGTCATCGGGGACGGCGCGCTCACCGGCGGCATGGCCTGGGAGGCGCTGAACAACATCGCCGCGGACGGGGACAGCGCCGGCCGTCGGCTCGTGATCGTGGTCAACGACAACGGCCGGTCCTACACGCCCACCGTGGGCGGGCTGGCCAACCACCTCACCGTGCTGCGCACCAACCCCCGCTACGAGCAGGTCCTCGACCTGGTCAAGAAGCGGCTCAACGGCGTGCGCGGAGTGGGCCCCGCCGTCTACGACGCCCTGCACGCGATGAAGAAGGGCATGAAGGACGTCCTGGCGCCCCAGGGCCTGTTCGAGGACCTGGGACTGAAGTACGTCGGACCCGTCGACGGCCATGACCGGCCGGCCGTCGAGCACGCCCTCGCCCAGGCCAAGAGGTTCGACGGCCCCGTGATCGTGCACGTGCTGACCCGCAAGGGCTTCGGCTACGACCCGGCCGAGCGGCACGAGGCCGACCAGTTCCACAGCCCCGGCGCCTTCGACGTCGCGACCGGCCTGGAGAACCCCAAGAGCCGGGCCTGGACCGACGTCTTCGCCGACGAGGTGGTGGCCCTCGGTGCCGAGCGCCCCGACCTCGTGGCGGTCACGGCCGCGATGACCCACCCGGTGGGGCTGCAGGAGTTCGCGGCGAGGTACCCGGAGCGGACCTTCGACGTCGGCATCGCCGAGCAGCACGCCACCACCTCGGCCGCGGGCCTCGCGATGGGCGGGCTGCACCCGGTGGTCGCCGTCTACTCGACGTTCCTCAACCGCGCGTTCGACCAGGTCCTGATGGACGTGGCGCTGCACCGATGCGGCGTGACCTTCGCGCTCGACCGCTCCGGTGTGACCGGCGACGACGGAGCCTCGCACAACGGGATGTGGGACATGTCGATCCTGCAGGTGGTGCCCGGGCTGCGGCTGGCCGCACCCCGGGACGCCGCCCGGCTGCGCGAGCTGCTGCGGGAGGCCGTGCAGGTCGACGACGCGCCTACCGTGGTCCGCTACCCGAAGGGGCCGCCTCCCGAGGACATCGCGGCGCTCGACCGGGTGGGCGGCTGCGACGTGCTGGTGCGCGAGGGCGCCGCGGACGTCCTCATCGTCGCGGTCGGGGCGATGGCGACGACCGCGGTGGAGGTCGCGCACCGCCTGGTCGCCCAGGGCATCGGCGTCACCGTGGTCGACCCGCGCTGGGTCAAGCCCGTGGACGACGCCCTCGTGGGGCTCGCCCGCCGGCACCGGCTGGTGGTCAGCGTCGAGGACAACGGCATCGTCGGCGGCTGCGGCTCGGTGCTGCTGCAGCGGCTCAACCAGGAGCGGGTCGACACGCCGGTGCGGCTGCACGGCATCCCCCAGGAGTTCCTGCAGCACGCCCGCCGCTCGGTGATCCTCGAGAGGATCGGGCTGGGACCGCAGAGCCTGGCCCGCCACATCGTGGAGGACGTCACCGCACTGGATCACGGCGGCTCCCTGCTGCCCGTCGACTGAAAGGCCGCCGCCATGTCCTCGCTCGTGAACGAGCTCGACGTCGCCCGCGTGCGGGCGCTCTTCCCGGCCCTGTCCCAGGACGTCGCCTGGTTCGACGGCCCGGGCGGCTCCCAGGTGCCGCAGCCGGTGGCGGACGCCGTCGCCGCGACCCTGCTGGCCGGCGTGTCGAACCGCGGCACCATCACCGCCGCGGAGCGCCGTGCCGACGAGGTGGTCGTGGGCGCCCGCGCCGCCATGGCGGACCTCCTGGGCGGCGACCTCGACGGGGTGGTGTTCGGCCGGTCCATGACCCAGCTGACGTTCGACCTCGCGCGCTCGCTGGCGCGCGGGTGGGGACCGGGGGACGAGGTGGTCGTCACCCGTCTCGACCACGACGCCGACATCCGGCCCTGGGTGACGGCGGCCGAGCGGGCCGGCGCGACCGTGCGGTGGGTCGACTTCGACCGCACCAGCGCCGAGCTGCAGCTCGACCCGGCGGTGCTGTCCGAGCGCACCCGCCTGGTCGCGGTCACGGGCGCCTCGAACCTGCTCGGGACCCGTCCGGACGTGGCCGGCATCGCGTCGCTGGCCCACGACGTCGGTGCGCTGCTCTTCGTCGACGGCGTCCACCTGACCCCGCACGCGCCGGTCGACGTGGCCGAGCTCGGCGCCGACTTCTACGCCTGCTCGCCGTACAAGTTCTTCGGGCCGCACCTCGGGGTCCTCGCGGCGGCCCCCCGGCTGCTCGAGACTGTCCACCCGGACAAGCTGCTCCCCGCCACCGACGAGGTGCCCGAGAGGTTCGAGCTGGGCACGCTGCCCTACGAGCTGCTGGCCGGGGTGAGCGCGGCGGTGGACTTCCTGGCCGACCTCGCGCCGGGGGACGCGAGCGCGCCGGACCGCCGCTCCCGGCTGCTCGCGTCCATGGGCGTGCTCGAGGCCTCCGAGGACCGGCTGTTCCGGCGCCTGCTGGCCGGGCTGCGGGAGCTGGAGGGGGTGCGGACGTACGGCGACCCGGCGCGCCGCACGCCGACCGCGCTGTTCTCCGTCGACGGCGTCCCCGGCGAGCAGGTGCACCGGCTGCTCGCCGAGCGCGGCGTCTACGCGCCGGCGGGGAGCTTCTACGCCCTCGAGGCGTCCCGGTGGCTCGGCCTCGGCGACGACGGCGCGGTGCGGGCCGGCCTGGCGCCGTACACCTCCGAGGAGGACGTGGACCGGCTGCTGGAGGCGGTCGCGGGACTCGGGCGGTGAGGCCCCGGTGAGGCAGCCCGGAGCGCGGGGCGTGCTCGTGACCGGCGCGTCGCGGGGCATCGGCGCGGCCGTCGCGGCGGCGTTCGCCGCGGCCGGCGACCGGGTCGCGGTGCACTGCGGCCGGTCGCGTGAGGCAGCGGACCGGGTGCGCGCCGGTCTGCCGGGCCACGGGCACGCGGTGGTGCAGGCCGACCTGACGGACCCCGACGCGGTCCGCCGGGCCGTGGACGAGGCCGCCGACGGGCTCGGCGGCCTCGACGTGCTGGTCAACAACGCCGGCGTCTTCGAGGCCCACCCGCCGCTGCGGACGTCGTACGAGGACTGGCAGGCGAGCTGGTCCCGGACGCTGGCGACGAACCTGACCGCCGCCGCCAACGCCACCTTCTGCGCCATCCCGCACCTGCGGGCGCGCGGCGGCGGGGCCGTGGTGAACGTGTCCAGCCGCGGAGCCTTCCGCGGCGAGCCGGAGTGCCCCGCCTACGGGGCGTCGAAGGCCGGGCTCAACGCGTTCGGCCAGTCGATGGCGCAGGCGCTGGCCGCCCACGGGATCAGCGTCGGCACCGTCGCGCCCGGCTTCGTGGAGACCGACATGGCCCGCGAGGTGCTCACCGGGCCCCGCGGGGACGAGGTCCGGGCGCAGTCACCGACCGGGCGAGTGGCCCGGCCCGAGGAGGTGGCGGCGGCGGTGCTGTGGCTGGCCGCTCCGGAGGCGGCCTTCAGCACCGGCACCATCATCGACGTCAACGGCGCCTCCTACCTGCGCAGCTGAGCGCGGGCCCTAGTAGAGCCTCTACTAGGCGTCGATCGAGGACATGTCGCCGTACCTCTCGCCCGCGACGGACCCCCGCGGGACGGCCCGCTCGAGCGCGTCGAGGTCGTCGGCGTCGAGCCGCACGGCCGCCGCGGCGACGTTCTCCTCGAGGTAGCGGACCCGCTTGGTCCCCGGAATGGGCACCACGTCGTCGCCCTGGGCCAGCACCCAGGCCAGGGCCAGCTGCCCGGGCGTGCAGCCCTTGCGCTCGGCGACCTCGCGGATGCGGGCGACCAGCGCCAGGTTGCTCTCCAGCGCGTCGCCGGAGAACCGCGGGAAGTACGGCGTGCGCCGGGAGTCCCTCTCCTCCAGGGTGTCCTGGCTGGTGATCGCACCGGTCAGCAGCCCGCGACCCAGGGGGGAGTAGGGCACCAGCCCGATGCCGAGCTCCCGCAGCACCGGCAGGATCTCGTCCTCCAGGTCGCGGGTGAACAGCGAGTACTCCGTCTGCAGGGCGGTGAGGGGGTGCACGGCGTGCGCCCGGCGGATGGTCTCGACGGACGCCTCCGACAGCCCGAGGTGGCGGACCTTGCCGGCGTCCACCAGCTCCTTCATGGCGCCGACCGTGTCCTCGATGGGCACCGTCTTGTCCACGCGGTGCTGGTAGTAGAGGTCGATGTGGTCGACGCCGAGCCGGCCGAGGGAGGCGTCGCAGGCCGAGCGGACGTACTCGGGGCGTCCGTTGATGCCGAGCCGGGTGCCGTCGGGCGCGCGCTCGTTGCCGAACTTGGTGGCCAGCTGCACCTCGTCGCGCCGACCGCCCGTGCCGATCGCCTTGCCGACCAGCTGCTCGTTGGTGAAGGGGCCGTACATGTCCGCGGTGTCGAGGAACGTGACGCCGAGGTCCAGGGCACGGCGGAGGGTGTCGAGGCACTGCTGCTCGTCACCGGTCCCGTAGAACTCCGACATGCCCATGCAGCCCAGGCCCATGGCCGAGACGGTCAGGGACGAGGTGGTGCCCAGGGTGCGGGTCGCGAGGGTCGGGCCGGTGGGTGTGGTGGCGTCGCTCATGGGCGCCAGTCTCCACCCCGGCGCCCGAGCGCGGTCCATCCGGGCCCGCACGACCGCCCTCCGCCGGTGGCTCAGCGGACGGCGGCCCGCATCGCGGCGATGTGCTCGGGCGTCGAGCCGCAGCAGGCGCCGATGAGGTCCACGCCCAGGTCCCGCAGGACCCGTGCGTGGGCGGCGAGGTCGGCGGGCGACTTGTCGTACTCGAAGTGGTCGCCCACGACGTGCGGCAGGCCGGCGTTGGACTGTGCGACGAGCAGCAGCCCCTCCGGCCGGGCCTCCACCATCTCCGCGACGATCGTCTCCATCTCGGCCGGGCCGCGCCCGCAGTTCGCGCCGACCGCGTCGACGCCCAGGTCGGCCAGGGACCGCACGGCGTCGCCGGGACGGACGCCCATCATCGTGCGGAGGTTGGTGTCGAAGGACAGCGTGGCGACCACCGGCAGCTCCGGTACGACGGACCGGGCGGCCCGCACCGCGGCCTCCACCTCGCCCAGGTCGCTCATGGTCTCCACGAGCACGAGGTCGATGCCGCCGTCGCGGAGGCCCGCGAGCTGCTCGGAGAACATCTCGACGGCCTGGTCGGCGTCCATGGTGCCCAGCGGCGCGAGCAGCTCCCCCGTGGGACCCAGGTCGCCGGCCACCAGCGCGCCGTACTCGTCGGCCACCGAGCGGGCGATCGCGGCGGCGGCGCGGTTGAGCTCGTGGACGCGGTCCTCCAGGCCGTGCGAGGCCAGCCGCGGGCGCGTCCCCCCGAAGGTGTTCGTGGTCAGCACCCGGGCGCCGGCCTTCGCGTAGGCCTCGTGCGCGGACCGGACGAGCTCCGGTCGCTCGACGTTCCACAGCTCACCGGAGCCGCCGTCGTCGAGGCCCCGTTCCTGCAGCAGGGTGCCCATGCCGCCGTCGGCGAGGACCGGGCCGTCCCCGAGCAGCGTGCCGAGGCGGCCGGTCGGGCGGCTCACGGCTGCACCTGCGCGGGCCCGAGGGCGTCGAGGTAGCCGGCCACCCGCTCGGGCGGCCACCGGGCCTCGAGGTCGGCGACCACCCGCTCGGCCGCGGCGACGGTGTCGCCCTCGGCCGCCGTCCAGCCGTCGCGGGTCCAGCCGGCGAGGTAGTCGTCGCTGCCGGTGTCGCCCAGCCGCATGGCGGCCTCGTCGATGGCCTCCTGGAACCGCGGGGGCAGGGGCGTCTTGGTCACCTGGTCACCCGCGCGGACCACCACGAGGGAGGGCAGGTCTCGCCACCAGGTCACCTGGTACTCGCTGGGGAGCTCGCTTGCGTCACTCACCCGGCCAGCGTAGTCGTCCCGGGACCGACACCGGCTCGGCGCCGGCCTCGGTCCGCGCTTCGGGCATAGTGAGGGTCCTCCACGCGTTCAGCGGGGCGTGAGCCCCTGGAGCCGACGCCCGAGACGACCCGTCGAGAGGGAGCAGATGAGCGAGCCGGCGCGCCACGTGCACATCGTCGACGACGTGCCCGAGATCGACGGGCTCGAGACGGGGCCGGTGCTGCTGCACTCCCTGGAGGGCTTCCTCGACGCCGGCAACGCCGCGGCCCTGGCCACCCGGCACCTGCTCGCCCAGTCCCCGGGACGGGTGGTCGCCACCTTCGACGTCGACGCGTTCTACGACTACCGGGCCCGCCGCCCCCCGATGACGTTCGCGGAGAACCGCTACGAGAGCTACGAGGCCCCGCGCCTGGTCGTCCGGCTCTGCCACGACAGCCTCGACTCGCCGTACCTGCTGATGCACGGGCCGGAGCCGGACACGTCCTGGGAGGGGTTCGCGGTCGCGGTGCGCGCCGTCGTCGAGCGGCTGCGGGCGCGGCTGACGGTCGGGATGGGCGCGGTGCCGATGGCGGTCCCGCACACGCGCCCGGTGATGCTCACCAACCACGCCACCGACCCGTCGCTGCTGGTCGCCGACAACGTCTGGAAGGGCCGGATCCGCGTGCCCGCCAGCGCCCAGGCCCTGCTCGAGCTGCGGCTGGGGGAGTGGGGACATCCCGCGATGGGCTTCGTCGCGCACATCCCGCACTACGTCGCCCAGTTCGACTACCCCTCGGCGGCCGCCACGATGCTCGGGTCGGTCGAGGTCGCCACCGGGCTCCAGTGGGACCTCGACCCGCTGGAGGCCGCGGGCCAGGCCAGGATGACCGAGATCGTCGAGCAGATCGACGACTCGGAGGAGGTGCGTGAGGTGGTGCGCGGGCTCGAGCAGCAGTACGACGCGTTCACCCGCCCGCGCACCGGGAACGCCGAGACCGGGGACCTGCCGTTGGCCGACGAGCCGAACCTGCCCACCGGTGAGGAGCTCGGCGAGGAGTTCGAGCGCTTCCTGGCCGGTCTCGACCGCCCCGGCGACAAGCCCAACGACCGGCCCAACGACAACGACTAGGACGGCCCCCTGTGCCCGGTTCCGCCAAGGAGCTCGTCGAGCTGCTCGACCTGGAGACCATCGACGTCAACCTCTACCGTGGGACCCAGCCGGACACGGTTCTGCAGCGCGTCTTCGGTGGCCAGGTCGCCGCCCAGGCCCTGGTCGCGGGTGCCCGGACGGTGGAGCCGCCCAGGTCGGTGCACTCGCTGCACAGCTACTTCCTGCTGCCCGGTGACACCTCGGTGCCGATCGTGTACGACGTGGAGCGGATGCGCGACGGCCGGTCGTTCTCCACCCGACGGGTGGTCGCGCGCCAGCACGGC
>JAICKK010000071.1 GCA_025927955.1 Nocardioidaceae bacterium | reverse complement strand
TCGCGCGCCGCCTCGTCCGCCGCGGCCTGTGCGGACTCCAACGCGGCCCGCAGGGCGCCGACGTCGGGAGCCTCCGTGTCGTCGACGGCCGCGCCGTCGGGCGTCTGTGCCGCCGCCTCGTCGAGCACCGCACGGGCACGTGCCCACGCCTCGTCGCGCTCGCGCAGGGCGGCGTCGAGCCGCTCCCGGTCGGGCTCGGTGAGCAGGGCCCGCTCGACGTCGCCGCGCGAGCCGAAGCCGTGCTGCGTCGCGGTCGCCGCGGCCTGCCGCTCCAGCTCGACCACCCGGCCGCGGGCCTCCTCGAGCTCGGTGAGCACCTGGTGGGCCGCCACCAACCGGTCGAGCAGCCGGCGTGTCCTGGACACGGCGTCCGCCACCGGGCCGGGCTCGTCGCCGAGGACCTCTCGAACCTGCGCCGCGGCCGTGGCCTGGGCCCGCTGCGCTCCGGCCACGGCCTCCCGGAGTCCGGCCGCCTCGGCCGACACGGCCGCGTGACGGCTGGACAGGTCGGCCTGCTCCCGGACGAGGTGGTCGCGCTCGCGGCCGAGGAGCAAGGTCTGCTCCTCGGCGGCGGACACGGACGCGAGGTCGTCCTCGAGGGCTCCGACGAGCGCGTCGACGTCCTCGACGCCGCAGCCCTGTGCGGTGGCGGCGAGCGCGTCGCGCCGGCCGCGCAGGCAGCGTGCCGTCTCGTCGGCCGCCTCGAACGCCGTCGTCCGCGCGCGGAGCAGGTCGCCGGCGGCCCGCTGGTCGGCGTCGGTGACGGCGTCCGCCGCGGCGCCCGCCGGGCGGGGATGGTCGAGGCTGCCGCAGACCTGGCAGGGCACGCCGTCGGCGAGGGCGCCGGCCAGCTCGGCCGCCATGCCCGCGAGACGGCGCGCGGCCAGGGCCTGCACGTCCTCGCGAGCGTCCTGCATGCGGTCGCGAGCGTCCCGACGGGCGTCCTCGGCCTCGACGAGCCGCGGCGCCAGCCCGGCCAGCGCGACCGCGGCGTCCCGCCGCTCCCGAGCCGACGTCAAGGCGAGCGAGACGGCCTCGCGGCGGGCCGCCTGCGCCGCCGCGGTGGACAGGGCCGCGGTGCAGGCGGCGAGCCGCACGGGAAGCGCGGCGACGCGGTCGGCGGTGGCGGCCAGGTCCCGCTCGGCCGCCGCGAGCCGGGACGCCAGCAGGGACGTCTGCTGGCGCAGCGTGTCGGCCTCCCGCTCCCGCGGCAGGAGGGCCTCGAGGCGCGCCAGGGTCGCGCGGGTCCGCTCGAGCCGCGAGGCGACCGAGGACTCGCCGGCCTCCAGGGCCGTGTCGCGGCGGGCGGCCGCCTCGGCCTGCGCCGCCAGCGCGCGCGCCAGCAGCTCGACCACCGGGCCACAGCGCACCGCGCGGTCGTGCGCGCGGCGCCGGGCCCGGTCGGCCTCGGCGGCGGCCTCGCCCTCGGCGAGCTCGGCCAGCGTTCGCCGAGCGGCCTGCACGCGGGCACGCAGCTGCGTGCGCCGCAGCGCGTCGTCGTGGTGCCGACGCGCCGACTCCAGCTCGTGCCGCGCCCGCTCGAGGACGGGCCGCAGGGCTCCGGCCGCGGTCTCCGCCTCGGCGAGCGACCCGTCCACCCAGGAGAGGACCCGGCCCGCCGCGGCGGCTTCGGGGAGCGCGTCACCGTCGAGCTCCTCCGGGGGGCAGCCGCCGGCGCGGTCGGCGACGGTGTGCACGAGGCGACGCACCTGTGCCTCGCCCGAGGCGGCCCGGCCGCGGAGCATCCGGCCGTGCTCGTCGACCCAGTGCTCGATGCGGGTGAAGCGGTCGGTGCGGAACAGCTGCTGGAGGACGTCGTGTCGCTCCTGGGACGAGGCGCGCAGGAAGGTCTGGAAGCCGCCCTGCGGCAGCAGCGCCACCTGCATGAACTGGCCGGCGCTCATCCCCATCAGCAAAGAGAGCGTGTGACCGACCTCGGCGGCCCGTGCGCTCAGCAGGTGCTCGGCGCCGCCGGTCGTCTCCAGCAGCGAGGCGGACGCCTTCTCGGTGACGACCCCGTCACCGCGCCGCTTGGGACGGGCCCACTCCGGCGACCGGCGGACGACGAAGCGGCGGCCCTGCAGCGTCAGGTCGAGCACCACCTCCGGCCGCACGTCGACCGCCGCGTGCTGCGACCTCAGCGTCTTGACGCCGCGCTCGCCGGGCACGGTGCCGTACACCGCGAAGCAGACGGCGTCGAGCAGGCTGCTCTTGCCGGCGCCGGTCGGACCGGTCAGGAGGAACAGGCCGGCGTCGTTGAGCTCGTCGAAGTCGACGTGCTCGGTGCCGGCGAACGGGCCGAAGGCGGTGACGGTCAGGCCGTGAAGGCGCATCAGCCCACCCGCTCATGGGCCATGCGGAAGTCCGCGTCGCGGTCGTCGTTGATGCGGCAGGACTCGCAGGCCAGCTGCAGCAGCAGCTCCTCCTCGGTGGTGGCCTCGAGCTCACGGACCTCCGCCACGAAGCCGAGGGCGACGTCGAGGTCGCTGCGCCCGTCCACCCTCGGGAGCAGCGGTCCGGGCCTGGGGGTGCCACCGTCAGGGTCGAAGCCGAGAGCCAGGGCGTGCGGGAAGCGCGTGCGCAGCCGGTCCATGGCCTGCCGCGGACGCCGGGCGTCGGTGAGCGTGACCTGCAGCCACGCGGCCTCGAGCCCGCGGTGGACCGGGTCTTGGAGCAGGTCCTCGAGTCGGCCGCGCAGCAGGCCCAGGGGACGGGGGACCGGGGCGGGCACGAACTCCGTGGAGGTGACGCCGTCCGGCCCGAGCTCGACGAGCCAGGAGCCCTTGGTGTGGTCCGCCTCGGAGAAGGAGTACGCGATCGGGGAGCCGCTGTAGCGGATCGTGTCGGTGAGCACCTGGCGTCCGTGCAGGTGGCCGAGGGCGGCGTAGTCGACGGAGGTGAACAGCCGCGTGGGCGCGATCTGGATGCCGCCGACGCTGATGTCGCGCTCGCTCCCGGAGCGCATCGAGGCCGCCGCCTCGGCATCGCCGGCGACGAAGGCGTGCGCGAGCACGACGGACCGCGCCCCCGGACGGCTCTCGAGGTCGGCCCGGACCCGCGACATGGCCGCGGTCAGCGCCGCCGCGTGGCTGCGCTCGGGCAGGTCCCAGGCGGCGCGCACGGCGTCCGGCTCCAGGTAGGGGATGGCGTGGACCGCCACCTCCCCGTGCTCGTCCTCGAGGAGGACCGGCGAGCCGACGTCCTGCCAGCGGGTCCGCAGGTGCACCCCGGCGGCGTCGGCGAGCCGGGAGTTGAAGCCGAGCCGCGCCGGCGAGTCGTGGTTGCCGCTGGACACGACGACGGTGGCTCGACCTGCGGCCAGCCGGGCGAAGGTCTCGTCGGCGAGCTCGACGGCGTCGATGGGAGGCAGGGCCCGATCGTGGACGTCACCGGCCACGACGACGAGGTCGACCCGCTCGGACTCCACGACCTCGACGAGGTGGTCGACGTACGCCGCCTGGGCACCGAGCATCCCGACACCGTGGAACGAGCGTCCCAGGTGCCAGTCGGAGGTGTGGAGGATGCGCACGCGAGCACCGTAGGACCCGGCGCCGACAGAATCCGACTCACACGCCGAGGCGGTCCGGCCGGGAGTAGACGACGAACCGGTCCCCGCGCACGAACCCGGCGGTGCACAACCCGGCGCGCTGCGCGAGGTCGACGGCCAGGCTCGAGGGGGCGCCGACCGCGGCGAGCACGCCGACGCCCGCCACCACGGCCTTCTGCACGATCTCGAAGCCGATCCGGCCGCTGACGCACAGGACCGCCGCCGCGGGGGACCCGCCGGCGAGGATCCTCGCCCCGACCACCTTGTCCACGGCGTTGTGCCGCCCGACGTCCTCCCGTACGACGGACGGGGTGCCCTGCTCGTCGAAGAGGCCGGCCGCGTGCAGCCCGCCGGTGGAGTCGAACACCCGCTGCTCGTGCCGCAGCCGGTCCGGCAGCCCGAGCAGCACGTCGTGGGACAGGCACAGGCCGGCCCAGGCGTCCGCGACCTCGGGGGAGGGGCGCAGCGCACACAGCTCCAGCACCGAGTCGACGCTCTCGGTGCCGCACACCCCGCAGGCCGAGGAGGCGGCGGACAGCCCGGCGTAGCGCTCGGCGGGCGCCCGGCGCGGCGGTCGGGACAGCTCGACGGTGACCACGTTGAACTCCTGCTCCGGGCGCAGCGTCACGTCGGTGCAGTAGGCCACGGTGCGGAGGTCCTCGGAGGAGGCCAGCACCCCCTCGGCGTACAGGAAGCCGGTCGCCAGCTCGAAGTCGTGCCCCGGCGTGCGCATCGTCACCGCCACCCGCTGGGCGGGCCGACCCGGCCACGCCAGTCGCACCTCCAGGGGCTCCTCGGTGGCGAGCCGGTCCTCGTGCCGGCGCACCGCGCTGGGCTCGTGGGCTCCCCGCTCGCCGTCGGCCGTGACCTCGTGGATGCGCACCCTCGTGCTCGGTCCCGGTCGGCGGGCTCGGCTCATGGCCACCAGCCTATATTCGAGGAGGACCACCACCCGCGCCGGCGACAGCCGCAGCGGGACCCACGGACAGCCCACGAACGGGCCACGGACAGGAGCGTGCGGCATGCGTTGGCCACGCCGGGAGGCGTCGGGTGCGGACGACGGCTGGACCTCCGAGGTCTCCTCGGACCTGGCCCTGGCCGGGTTCCTCTTCCTGGTGTTCGTGGGCTTCACCCTGCTGGCGATGGGGCCCCTGGTGTCCATCGACGCGTACTTCGACCTGCGGCGGCCGCCGCCGGCGTGGGTGCCGGTGCTGCACGTCATGGACCGGATCGGCCAGCGTGCCGCGTGCCTGCCGGTGCTGACGCTGGCGGTGCTGGCCTGCTGCCACCGGGTGCGGACCTGGCGGCCGGCGTGGCTGGCCGTGGGCGCGGTGCTCGCGGTCAACCTCGTGGTGGGGATCCTCAAGCTCTCCCTGGGCCGTGGGCAGCCGGAGGCGGCGAACCCGTCGTTCTTCGTCGGCGGCATGGCCTACCCGTCGGGGCACACGGCCAACATCGTGCTGGTCTACGGCCTGGCCGCCTACCTGCTCGGGCACTACCGGCAGGTGGGACGCGCTCTCCGCGGCGTGATGGCCGGCCTCGTGGTGGTGCTCTCGGCGACGATGGTGCTCACCTCGCTGACGTTGACCTGGCACTGGTTCGCCGACCTCGTGGCCGGTCTGCTCATCGGCGCCACCGTGCTCGAGCTGGCGATCGCGGCCGACGCCGGCCTGTCCGTGCCGGCACTGGACCGGGGACCGGTGCACCTGCTCCGGCTGCTGCGCCACCGGCTCTCGCAGGCGCTCGGCGCGGCGCCGGCCCCGCCCATCCCGGCGCCGCCCGTCGCACCGCGTGCCGAGGAGAAGCACCCCTCGTAGGGCGGCTCGCTAGCGGACGTCCTCCGGCTTGCGAGGTCGCTCGAGGGAGACGACCTCGGCGTGCATGCCCCACTCGTCCTTGCCCAGGCGGGCCAGCGGGTCCAGCCGGTGGTAGTCGGGGTGACCGTCGACGAGGACGTCGTCGGCGACCGTGATGAGCACGACCGTGCCCAGCACGACCGTCGAGTCGCCGAGCTCGTTGGTGCTGTGCAGCACGCACTCGATGGAGACGGGGGAGTCCTTGACCCGCGGCGGCCTCACCGCCTCGCTCGGCTCCATGGTGATGTCGAGCTGCGCGGGCTCGCTCTCGTCGCTGGCGAAGGCCGCCGAGCTGTTGTTGACGGCCCGGATCAGGGGGCCGTGCGCCAGGTTCACCACGAACTCGCCGGTGTCGAGAACGTTGCGCAGGGTGTCCTTGCTGCCCACGGAGGTGAACTGGACGATGGGCGGCCGGGCGCAGGCGACCGTGTAGAAGGAGTGCGGGGCCAGGTTCACCACGCCCTCCGCGGACAGTGACGTCACCCAGGCGATCGGGCGGGGTACGACGACGGCGGTCAGCAGGCGGTAGGCGTTGACGTGCTCGTCCTCGGGACGGAACAGGGTGCGCCGCTCGAAGAACACTAGTGGTCACCCTCCGCCTCGGGCCGGTAGGCGACGAAGGACAGGGCGTCCTCCTCGACGTCGACGGTGATCCGGCGGTAGCCGAGGTCCTGCAGCCAGGTGAGCAGCACGGCCGGCTCGACGGGGTTGTAGGTGTCTCCCTCGTGGAACGCGCGTCGATCGTCGGTGGCCAGGCTGTCGGACCCGACGAGCACCCCGCCGGGGCGGAGCACGCGGGTCATCTCGGCCAGCAGGCGCCGCTGCTGCTCGACGGTCGGGACGTGGTGCAGCATCGTGAACGACCCGGCCGAGTCGAAGGCCCCGTCCTCGAGGCGCAGCGCGGTCGCGTCACCGTGGAGCACCTCGACGTTGGTGGCGGCGTACCTCTCGGCCAGGGTCTCGGCGGCGCGTTGCTCCGCCTCGACCGCGACCAGGTGCTCGACGCGCGAGCGCAGCCACTGCGTCGCGGCTCCCGGCCCGGGTCCCACCTCGACCATCCTCCCGCCCAGGTCGACCCCGGCCAGCAGAGGTGCGAGGACGTCGACCTGGAGATGCTCGGCCCACTCCGGGCTGGCGCACAGCGTCTGGTGGTTCTCGTTCACATCCCACACGCTATCGGCCCACAGGCTGTCGGCCCGCACGCTATCGAGCCGCACGCTGTCGACCGGCGGGGTCCACCGCCCTCGCCAGTCGCACGGCGCGGTCGGACGCCAGGACGTCCTCGAGCAGCATCGGGCGCTCGTCGGGCCCGGACAGCGGGACCCGCCAGTTGGGGTACTCGTCGGTGGTGCCCGGCTGGTTCTGCGTGCGCCGGTCGCCCACGGCGTCGGTGAGCGCCACGCACAGCAGCCGGGCCGGGGTGAGCGTGAGGTAGCGGTGCAGCGCCTCGACCGTCTGCTCGGAGTCGGCGCCCGGCGGGAGCAGCCCGCGCGAGCGCACCTCGTCCAGCCAGGACTCCCGCTCCGCCTCGTCGGCGGCGACCTCCTCGTCCAGCGGCCGGGTGAGCAGCCCGAGCTCCTCGCGCAGCCGCACGTGCACGCCGTCGAGGTAGCCGGCCGTCGGCGGCAGGTCGTGCGTGGTGACCGAGGCCAGGCAGTACTCCCGCCACCGTTCGGCGGGCAGCGGCCGGCCGTCGTCATCGCGCTCGAACCACAGGATCGAGGTGCCGAGCACGCCGCGCCGGCCGAGGTAATCGCGTGCCGAGGGCTCCACGACCCCCAGGTCCTCGCCGACCACGACGGCTCCCGCGCGCTGCGCCTCGAGCGCGAGCACCCCGACCATCGCCTCGTGGTCGTAGCGGACGTAGGCACCCTCCGACGGCGGCCGGCCCTCGGGGATCCACCAGAGCCGGAAGAGCCCGATGATGTGGTCGACCCGGACGCCGCCCGCGTGCCGGAGCACACCGGCGATGAGGTCGCGGAACGGCGCGTAGGCGAGCTCCTCGAGGACGTCCGGCCGCCACGGCGGCTGGCTCCAGTTCTGGCCGACCTGGTTGAACGGGTCGGGCGGGGCGCCCACCTGGATCCCCGACGCGTACGTCGACCGCAGCCGCCACACGTCGGCGCCGCCGGGGTGCACGCCGACCGCGAGGTCGTGCATCGTGCCCAGCGACATGCCGGCCGAGAGCGCCTTGGACTGGGCGAGCGCGAGCTGCTCGTCGAGCAGCCACTGCAGCCACGTCTGCAGCTCCACCTCGTCGGCGTGCGCGGCGGCGTAGTCGGCCACCGCCGTCGAGCGCGCGTCCCGCAGCTCCTCGGGCCACTCGCGTGCGTCGTTGCCGTGCTCCTCGGCGATCGCGCACCAGGTCGCGAAGTCCTGCAGCGGCTGACCCTGCCGCCGGCACCAGGACCGGTACTCCAGCTCCCGGCCGGCGCGGCGCGGCACCCGGTGGACCAGCTCGAGGGCCGTGCGCTTGAGGGTCCACGCGGTGTCCCGGTCGACCACGTCGGAGCCGTCGAGCCGCTCGTGGACGCGCTTGGCAAGCGTGCCGTAGCGCCGGCGGTCGGCGGCCGGCAGGTCGACGTACTCCGGGACCTGCTCGACGCGCAGGTAGATCGGGTTGAAGAAGCGGCGGGAGGTCGGCAGGTACGGCGAGGGCTCCATCGGCGCGACCGGCTCGGCCGCGTGCAGCGGGTTGACCAGGACGTAGTCGGCCCCCAGGGCGCCGGACCAGACGGCGAGGTCGCTCAGGTCCGCGAGGTCGCCGACGCCCCACGACCGGCGCGAGCGCACGCTGTAGAGCTGGGTGGCGAACCCCCAGGACCGCTGTTCGGACCCCGTCGAGTCGAGCCCGAGCCAGGCCGGGGTGACGATCACGGTCGTGGTCGCGTCGAGGCCTCCGCGTCCGTCTCCGGAGTGCGCCCGCAGCCGGTGGTAGCCCAGCGGCAGGTCGGCGGGCAGCTCGAAGGTGGCCTCGCCGACCAGCTCACCGTCCAGCCGCCGGGGCTCCACCCAGTGCTCGAGCTGGGCCACCTGTCGGCGGCCGCCGGCCTCGAGGTGCAGGTCCACGACGACCGGGTCGCCGTGCGGGACGTGCACCGGGAAGGCCCGCGATCTGCCCTCCACCAGGACCAGGCAGGCGGGCAGCGTCCGGCGCCACGGCTCCTGGTCGCGGGCCTCCAGCGCGGCGGCGGGGTCCGAGACGTCGACGCCCATCGCGCTCAGCACGGCCGCGACGGACTCCTGCGGCACCTCCCGGCGCTCACCGCGCCAGTCGGTGAACTCGGTGGCGACGCCGTAGGAGTGGGCGAGCTCGACGAGGGCGGCGGAAGGCACGGTCACGCGAGAGATGATCGCTCATCGTCGCCGACGGGACGGCGGGGTGGTGCCGCGCACCCGTACCGCGAGTCGGACGGGCGCGTCAGCCGACGGTGAACAGGACGTCGCCCGGCGACGCCTGCGAGCCCTCCAACGGGCTGGTCACCGACCCCTTCGGTGCGTCCATGAGGACCACGGGGACGATGGCGGACAGGCCTCCCGCGGCGATCTCGGTCGGGTCCCAGGTGACCATCGCGTCGCCTGCCTGGACGGTGGAGCCCTGGGTGGCGAGCACCTCGAACCCCTTGCCCTCGAGCCGGTTGGTGTCGATGCCGAGGTGGACGAGCACGCCGGCACCGCCGGCGCCGAGCACCACGAAGGCGTGCGGGTGCACCTTGACGACCTTGCCGGCGATGGGGGAGCGGACCGTGGTGCGCTCTCCCGTCGTCGGCAGGGACGGCTGGATGGCGACGCCGGGACCGACCATCTCGCTGGCGAACACCGGGTCGGGCACGTCGCTCATCGGCACCACTCGACCGGCGCACGGGGCGAGCACCTGCACGCCCCGGGCCGCGTCGGGCGTGCTCACATCAGGTCCCCGATGTCCTCGGCCAGGGTGTCCGCCTCGGGGCCGACCACGACCTGCACGACGGTGCCCGACGCGACGACGCCGTGGGCACCGGCGGCCTTGAGGGCGGCCTGGTCCACCAGGGACGCGTCCTCCACCTCGGTCCGCAGCCGGGTGATGCACGCCTCGATCTCCACGATGTTGTCCGCGCCGCCGAGGCCGGCGAGGATCTGCTCCGCCTTGCTGGTCATCTGGTGTCCCTTCTCGCTGCTGGGTGGGGGGTGGGTGTCACGAGTGTGAGTCGGTCTGGGTCACCTTGGCCAGGCCGCGGGGGTTGTCCGGGTCCAGGCCGAGCCGGGCGGTCACCCTCTCGACCAGGCGCTGGACCGGCACCGCCGCGGCCAGCGGCGCGAGCGCCTCCGGCAGGTCCGGCCCGCGCAGGTGCCGGCTGCACGCCTCGGCGAACGCCGCGTCCCCGCCGACGCCGACCGTCCGGGCGCCGCGGGCGGCGAGGTCGGCCGCGAGCTCGGTCATCGCCGGGACCAGCGGGCCGTCCGCCGCGGCCACCAGCACGGCGGCGACGCCCGACTCGACGACCGAGATCGGCCCGTGCCGCAGGTCGGCGTAGGAGTAGCCGCGGGCGACGCGCAGGGTGGTCTCCTCCAGCTTGAGCGCGGCCTCCAGCGCGGTCCCGAGGAGCAGGCCGCGGCCGGCGGCGACGACGGTCTCGGCCGAGGCGACCAGCTCGACGGCCTCGTCGAGCCGCGGGTCCTCCGCGAGCAGGGCGGCCACCTCGTCGGGGACCCGCGCCAGGTGCCCGTCCAGCGCGTTCGGGTCGGGCGCGAGCGCCGTCGCCAGCACCGCCAGGGCGGCCAGCTGGGTGAGGTAGGTCTTGGTGGCGGGTACGGCGAGCTCCGGGCCGGCCTGCGTGACGAGGGCGAGGTCGGCCTGCGTGGCCAACGGCGAGCCCTCGACGTTGGTGACCGCGACGGTCGCCGCGCCGCACTCGGCGGCCCACCGCTGGGTGGCGACGATCTCCTCGGTGGCACCGGACTGCGAGACCGACACGACGAGGGCGTCGGCGAGGTCGAGCCTGGACCGGTAGTGGGTGGCCACGCTCGGGGCGGCCAGACCGGCGCTCACGCCGGCGTGGGTCTCGAGCAGGTACCGCGCGTACACCGCCGCGTTGTCGCTCGAGCCTCGGGCCACCAGCAGCACGCGCCGCCGCCCGCCGTACAGCTCGGCGACGCGGGGCCGCAGCGGAAGGAGCGCGTCCAGCGTCCGTCGGACCGCCTCGGGCTGCTCGGCGATCTCGCGAGCCATCTGTGTTGTGGGCCGTGGGTCCATGCCACCTCCTCGAAGTTCCCCCTTGACAGGAACGCCGCGGGGAGTCGATGCTCGACTGGTACGTACCAGACCGTATCAGTGGAACGACCAGACGTCGAGAGGTGAGTGATGGCAGCCGAGGTGAGCACCCGCGACGTCGTCATCACCGACGGGCCGCGACCCAAGCACGCGCAGCTGACCGACCTGCTGACCGCCATGGCCACCGCCGAGCTCGGGGCCGGCGCCTCGATCCCGTCCGAGCGCGAGCTGATGACCACCTACGACGTGTCCCGGGCCACCGTCCGCAAGGCCATCGACACGCTGATCTCCGACGGCCTGCTCGAGCGGGTGCACGGCAAGGGCACCTTCGTCGCCCGGCCCCGTCTGGAGAGCCGGCTGCACCTCGCGTCGTTCAGCCAGGACATGCGGCGGCGCGGCCTGACCCCGTCGACCCGGCTGCTCACGTTGGAGGCCGACCGGCCGCCCGCGGAGGTCGCCCGGGCCCTGGGGCTGCGACGGACCGGCGTCGCCTGGCGGCTCTCCCGCGTGCGGCTCGCCGACGGGCAGCCCATCGCCCTCGAGGACGGCTGGTACCCGCGGGCCGCCCTGCCCGGCCTCGACACCCACGACCTCGGCGGCTCCCTGTACGAGCTGTTCGCCGACGCCTACGGCCTGGTCATCGACCGGGCCGAGCAGACGCTGTGGGGCGAGTCCGCGGACAGCGCCACCGCCCGCCGGCTCGAGGCTCCGGTGCACACGCCGCTGCTGGTGTTCCGGCGCATCTCCACCGCCGACGGCCGGCCGCTCGAGCACGTGGTCTCGCGCTACCGCGGGGACCGCTACCAGATCCACATGAGCCTGGACCAGGACCGCACCGGCTGACCACCGACCCGACCGCCCGACCCGACCCGCCCGAGAGGAACCCTTCCGTGACCACAACCGACGTCTCGCCCGCGAGCACCGGAGGCCGCCGGCTGAACCTGGCCGGCCTGCAGAAGTTCGGCCGCAGCCTGATGCTGCCGATCGCCGCGCTGCCCGTGGCGGCGCTCCTGCTGCGCCTGGGCCAGCCCGACCTGCTCGGGGCCGACGGCCTCGGCTGGGTCAAGGTCGCCGCCGTCATCGGAGCAGCCGGCAACGCCATCTTCACCAACCTGCCGCTGCTGTTCGCCCTCGGCATCGCGATCGGCATGGCCAAGAAGGCCGACGGCTCGACCGCGCTGGCGGCCGTCGTGGGCTACCTCGTCTTCAAGGGCGTGGGCGACGCCATGTCGCCGTTCGTGCTGGGGCTGCCCGCCAAGGGCGCCACGCAGGACCTGATCAACTACGGCGTGCTCGGCGGCATCATCATGGGGCTCATCGCCGCCTACCTGTGGCAGAACTACCACCGCACCAAGCTGCCGCCCTACCTCGCCTTCTTCGGGGGCCGGCGGTTCGTGCCGATCATCACCGCCTTCGCCGCGATCGCCGTCTCGGTGCTGCTGAGCCTGGTCTACCCGGTGTTCAACGGCGGCCTGACCTCGGTGGGCACCTGGGTGACCGACCACGCGGTCGTCGGCGGCTTCGTCTACGGCACGCTCAACCGGCTGCTGATCCCGCTCGGCCTGCACCACATCCTCAACTCCGGGCCCTGGTTCGTGATCGGCAGCTTCACCGGCAGCGACGGCGTGGTCTACCACGGCGACATCCTGAGGTTCCTGCACGGGGACCCGACCGCCGGCGACTTCATGACCGGCTTCTTCCCCATCATGATGTTCGCGCTGCCGGCCGCCGCGCTCGCCATCTGGCACGAGGCCCGGCCGAACCAGAAGAAGGCGGTCGGCGGCATCATGCTCTCCGCCGCGCTGACGTCGTTCCTGACCGGTGTCACCGAGCCGCTGGAGTTCGCGTTCATGTTCGTCGCGTGGCCCCTGTACGTCATGCACGCGGTCCTCACCGGCACCTCGATGGCGCTGGTCAACGCGCTCGGCATCCATGACGGCTTCGGCTTCTCCGCCGGCCTCTTCGACTACGCCCTGAACTTCAACATCGCCACCAGGCCCGCGCTGCTGATCCTCATCGGCCTGTGCTACGCCGTCGTCTACTACTTCTCGTTCCGGTTCGTGATCCGCCGGTGGAACCTGCGGACGCCCGGACGGGAGGACGACGCCGAGGGCGCCGGCTCCGCGGCCGTGGCCGACACGAGCGCCTGACCCGGTGCTGCTGACCGCCGCACGCATCGTCACCCCGGCGCGCGACTTCGCGCCGGGGTGGCTGCACGTGGAGGACGACAGGATCCTCGACGGCGGGCCCGGGCTGCCGTCCCGCGCCCCGGACGTCGACCTGGGACCCGCCACGCTCGTGCCCGGCTTCGTCGACGCGCACGTCCACGGGGGAGGGGGTGCGTCGTTCACCGAGGGCACCGACCGGGCGGTGACCACGGTCGTCGACGCCCACCTCGCGCACGGCACCACCACGATGATGGCCAGCCTGGTCACCGACACGGTCACCGCCCTCGAGCGGACCGTGCGCACGCTCGGCGACGCCGCACGCGACGGTGTCCTCGCGGGCGTGCACCTCGAGGGGCCATGGCTCTCGCCGCACCATGCCGGCGCGCACGACGTGAGCCTGCTGCGCGACCCGGTCGCAGCAGACGTGCAGCGTCTGCTGGACGCCGGGGACGGCGTCGTACGCATGGTCACGCTGGCGCCCGAGCTGCCCGGCGGCCTCGACGCGATCCGCCGGGTCGTGGGCGCGGGCGTGGTCGCCGCGGTCGGGCACACCGACGCGACCTACGACGTGGCCCGGGCCGCACTGGACGCCGGCGCCAGCGTGGGGACCCACCTGTTCAACGCGATGCGCGGGCTGCACCACCGCGAGCCGGGTCCGCCGACCGCGCTGCTGGAGCACCCCGACGCGTTCGTCGAGCTGGTCTCCGACGGCGTGCACGTGCACCCCGCGGTGCTGCGCCTGGCGATGAACGCCAAGCCGCACCAGGCGCTGCTGGTCACCGACGCGATGGCCGCCGCCGGCGGCGAGGACGGGGACTACCGGCTGGGGCCGATGGCGGTGCAGGTCCGCGACGGTGTGGCGAGGCTGAGCGGGTCCGGCGCGATCGCGGGCTCGACGCTGACCATGGCGGCCGCGGTGCGCTACGCGGTCCGGGTCGCCGAGCTGCCGCTGCCGGAGGTGGTGCGCGCCGCCACCACGACGCCCGCGACCATGCTGGGTCTGCCCAGGGTGGGTGCGCTGCGGCCCGGCTACCGGGCGGATCTGGTGGCCCTCGACGAGGACCTGCGGGTGGTCCGGGTGATGCGCGCGGGACGGTGGGTGCGCTCCGGGACGGTCGGGCTCAGCTGAGCCTGCCGCGCGCGGCCACCGGCCACACCGAGCCGTCGGTGAGCACCAGCTCCTCGTGGAGGTTGACGGCGTTGCACGCGTGGTTGGGTACGACGCGCACCCGGCTGCCGGGCTGGGGGGCGGGGGAGGAGTCCCAGGTCACCACGGCATGGTGCTCCGAGAGGGCGCTGATGCGGGCGTCCGGGTGGTCGAGCAGCCGGCCGTACCCGGTGGCCCAGGCCGACCGGTCGGCGCCCAGCGCCTTGCTGCCGGCGTCGAGGACCACCCGGCCGCCCGCGCGGCTGACGACCGTGGCGACGCAGGTCAGCGCCAGGTGCTCGGGGCCGCCGGCACCGAGCTCCCACTGCTGGGCGTCGGAGAAGACGTAGACACCCGGACGCAGCTCGTCGAGGACGTCGTCCCGGCTGTCGTGCACACTGCCGTCGTCGTTGCCGGCGGGCACGTCCAGCGTGGCGGTCGGCGTGGAGCCGCCGCTGACCACGGCCGCCTCGAGGCCGCGCGCGGACAGCGACGCCACCGCTCGCCGCAGCGTGTCGGCCTCCTGGGCGCTCACGTCGGCCCGGACGCCGGGGGCGTAGCTGTGGCCGGGGAACGTGAACACCCCGCGCACGTCGAGACCGGCCCGGGCGGACGCCTCGGCGACCAGCCCGGCCTCCTCGGGTGCCACGCCCGTCCGGTGCTGCCCGCTGTCCACCTCCACCATCACGGCCGTGCCGGGGACCTGCGCCGCCAGCGCCCGGGCACCGTCCGAGGAGTCCACGCCGACGACCACCGCGGCCCGCTCGGCCAGCGCGCGGAGCCGGCTGCCGCGGGCGGCGTCGACCCACAGCGGGTAGGCGATGAACAGGTCGGTGAACCCGCCGCTCGCGAACACCTCCGCCTCGGACACGGTCGCCACGGTCAGCCCGACGGCACCGGCGTCGACCTGCATCCGGGCGATCTCGAGGCACTTGTGCGTCTTGGCGTGCGGCCGCAGGGCGACGCCGCGCTGACGCGCGCGCGCCGCCATGCGCGCGACGTTGTCCGCGAGCACGTCGACGTCGACCAGCAGGTACGGCGTCGACCGGCCGTCGGAGGGGCGGGGGAGCGGACGGTCCACGAGGACTCCTTCGACGGGTGTCGGGAGGGATCCCACCATAGGGGTCCCGCCGGTGCGACCGGAGCCCGCCGGACGACACGGCGGAGTTGCCCGGAAACCGGCATAACGGGACAGACGGCCCCTTACTCTGGTGCTACACCGGACAGCCGCGTCCGGACGTCCGTCGCCGTAGCACCAACTCTCATCGGGGGTTCCACCAATGCGCTGGGGTCAACGACAGCGTCACCGGCCCGCCACGAGCAGCGGCGTGCGGACACCTCGCGACGAGGCGACCGGGCTCGCGACGTACGCCGGGCTCCTGCACGAGTGCGCCGACGCCCTGGCCGCCACGGCCGTCTCCGGTGCCGCCGCCCAGCCGGCGCTGCTCCTGGTCGACCTCGAGGGGATCACCGAGGCGGCCACCACGGACGGGTTCACCGCAGGCGACGAGCTGCTGCGGCTGATGGCCGGGCGGGTCACCCGGGAGGTCGGCTCCCTCGGGCTGGTCGCGCGCATGTCCGACCACCAGCTGGCCGTGCTGTTCGCGGACCTCTCGGCACCGGCGGTCGCCCTCGACCTCGCGTACCGCATCGTGACCTCGGTGTCCTCGCCCGCGGTCCTCGACAGCCAGCGCCGGGTGGTGCTGTCCACCAGCTGCGGCATCGTCACCCGGGAGACGCTGCCGGCCCGGACCACGGCGACCGAGCTGGTCCGAGCCGCCGACCTCGCGGTCCGCGAGGCCCGTCGTACCGGGCGGAACCGGATCGAGGTGTGCACCCGCGAGCTGGTCGCCAGCGCCGACGAGACCCTCGCGATCGGCAAGGACCTGCGCCAGGCCCTGCAGGAGCAGGGCCTCGACGTCTGCTACCAGCCCCTGGTCGACCTCACCCACGGCTCGGTGCTCGGGTTCGAGGCGCTGGTGCGCTGGAGCCACCCGGTGCACGGCCACGTGTCCCCGGCCCGGTTCGTGCCGGTGGCCGAGGAGTTCGGGCTGATCTCCGAGCTCGGCCGGATGGTGCTCTCGACCGCGAGCGCGCAGCTGCAGCAGTGGTCGGTGTCGTTCGGCGTGCCGCTCACCGCGCACGTCAACGTCTCGGGCCAGGACCTGGCAAACGAAGGGTTCATCGCGATGGTGCAGAAGTGCCTCGCCGAGAGCGGGCTGCCGGCCACCCAGCTGGTCCTGGAGGTCACCGAGACCACCGTGGAGCCCGACCTGGACACCGCGCGGGCCCGCTTCGAGGCGCTGCACGACCTCGGCGTGCGGGTGGCCCTCGACGACTTCGGGACCGGCCGCTCGGCGCTGTCCTACCTGCAGAGCCTCTCGGTCGACATCTTGAAGGTCGACCGGTCCTACCTCGAGAGCATCGACGACCAGCAGGCCGACGCGGCGCACACCGAGCGCCGCGCGGACGACCTGCTGCGGGGCGTGGTCGCGCTGGGTCAGGCGCTCGGCCTGGAGGTGTACGGCGAGGGCATCGAGGACGAGGCCCAGCGGGAGCGGCTGCTCGCCAGCGGCTGCGACATCGGCCAGGGCTACCTGTTCGCCCGCCCGCTGCCGCCCGCCGAGGCGGTCAGCCTGCTGCACGAGCAGCGTCCGGCGCCGTCCCCGGTGTCGGCGCTGGGCAGCCGGATCCTGGCGGCGGACGCAGCCCAGTCGGCCTGAGTCGCCCTCGCACGACGTCAGCGGCGGCGCAGCCGCAGCCCGGTGACCACGAGCCCGACCAGCGAGAGCAGCAGCGCGAACGTGCCGCCCACGGGGATGGCCGCCGGCTCGTCGGCCAGCGAGCTCAGGTAGGCCACCGACCCCACGAGTCCGAGCGCGGAGGCGATGGTGACCGCGCCCAGCGCCCGTGAGCCGCCGCGACGACGCATCCAGACGGCGGCGAGCACGACCGCGCCCAGCGCTCCCGCCGCCATCACGGCGGCGGCTGCCACCCGCGCCGGCGAGGGCACCACCAGGAAGGCGACGAAGCCGCCAAGCGCGACTGCCTCCGCGGCGCCCACGGTGCGACCGGCCGGTGGGTCAGACAGGTGGGTGTCCATGTCTCCACGATGGGCGCCCGGGCCCGGGCTGTCATGAGCCCGCGTACTCAGCTCTGGTGAGCTGAGGAGCCCGTCGTGGTCGAAGGGGCGGAGCCGGTGGCTCTGCTTGACATAATGTCGCTTATCGGCGATGTAGTCAGGGCGCGATCCAGTGTGCGATACGAACATCCGAAAGGATGGCGATCGTCTCCTCGAGCGCCTCGAGATCGTCAGGCGACAGGGTCGGCGCCGTTGCCGCTGGTCAGCCGGCGGCCTGGCCGAAGTCCTCGCGGCCGAAGTCCTCGTCGGTGTGGAGCATGACGTCGGTCGGATAGGCGTCGATGTCGATGTCGTGGGGGGTGGCGGGTCCGGCGGTGGTGCCGGGGGTGGTGACCTTGTGGGTGCCGGTGTGGTCGACGAGGTAGATCTGGCCGTGGGGGTCGCGCCAGATCACGATGCCGTCGAAGGGCTGGCGAAC
>JAICKK010000082.1 GCA_025927955.1 Nocardioidaceae bacterium | reverse complement strand
GGCCGAGCGGGAGAAGGTGCTCGCCGTCCGCAGCACCGGCGCGATCCCGCACGAGGTGGTGGAGGACGTGCTCACGGCCCTCGACATCGAGGAGTCGATGCTCGACATCCACAGCGCCCGGCGCGCCGAGCCCGACGAGACCAGCACGGTCAGCGGCGTCGTCGGCACGATCAGCCCGTGCACCCACCTCCAGCGGGCACCACACGACGTGGAGTCCGCCGTACAGGACGAGTGCGAGGACTGCGTCGCCGAGGGCTGGACCGCCTGGGTGCACCTGCGCAAGTGCCTGAGCTGCGGGCACGTCGCGTGCTGCGACTCCTCGCCGCGCCGGCACGCCAGCCGGCACTTCGAGGCCAGCTCGCACCCGGTGATGCGGTCGGTGGAGCCGGGCGAGGAGTGGCGCTGGTGCTTCGTCGACGACCGGCTCGGCTGACCTCGGGGCGGCCCGGCACGTAGGTTGGGCCTCATGCGGATCACCAAGCTCGCTCACGCCTGCGTCCGGATCGAGTACGACGGGCAGGTGCTCGTCATCGACCCCGGGGCGTTCACCGACCCGGGCGCGGCGGAGGGCGCCACCGCCGTGCTGGTCACCCACGAGCACCAGGACCACCTCGACCTCGACCAGCTCCGCGCCACCGACGCGCCGGTGTACACGATCTCCGACGTCCGCGACCGCATCGCCGAGGCGGACGGTGACGTGGCCGAGCGCGTCCAGGTCGTCTCGCCGGGCCAGCAGTTCGACGCCGGCGTCCCCGTCACCGCGGTCGGCGAGCTGCACGCGGTGATCCACGAGGAGATGCCGCGCTTCCACAACAGCGGGTTCGTGGTCGACGTCGGCGGCACCCGCGTCTACCACCCCGGGGACTCGTTCACCCCCGCCGGCGGCCCCGTCGACCTGCTGCTGCTGCCGGTGCACGCGCCGTGGAGCAAGATCTCCGAGGTCGTCGACTTCGCCCGGGCGGTCGGCGCCCGCCACTCCGTCGCGGTGCACGACGGGCTGCTCAACGACACCGGCCTGGCGGTCGTGGGACGCACGCTCGACCTGCTGGTCGGCGACGACCACGCCTACGAGCGGGTGACCCCCGGCACCGACCTGAGGCTCTGAGCTCTGCGCTCTGCGCCGAGGCGTCCCGTTCCGTACTGACTGCGCTCGCTTCGCTCGCGCTGTCCGGCGCTGTGCTGTCTGCGCTCGCTCCGCTTCGCGCGTGTCCGGCGCGCTGAGGGGTCGCGCCTTCCCTCGCTCGCGCGGCGGCTCCCCCGCTGCGCTCCTCCGCCGCCGCGCTCACTCGGTCCAGATGCGACCGCGCGCCGGACGTGCCTGTCGGGTGATCGAGCCGCCCGGTCGGCTCAGCCCTGGCCGGCCAGCGAGTCCCGGACCGGCACGAACTTCGCCTGGGCCTCGGCCAGCTCGGCCGCCGGGTCGGAGCCGGCCACGATGCCGCACCCCGCGAACAGCCTGACCCGGGAGCCGTCGACCTCGGCCGAGCGCAGTGCGATGCCCCACTCGCCGTCGCCGGTGGCGTCCATCCAGCCGACCGGGCCGGCGTAGCGACCCCGGTCCATGCCCTCGATCTCGCGGATCAGCCCCACCGCGACGTCCGTGGGGGTGCCGCCGACCGCGGCCGACGGGTGCAGGGCGGCGGCGAGGTCCAGCGAGGTCCCCGAGGCGCCGTCGGCGGCCCGCTCCGGGACGGTGACCCCGGCGACGTCCGTGGCCAGGTGCATCACGTTCGGCAGGTGGAGCACGAACGGCGACTCCGGCACGTTCATCGACGAGCAGTGCGGAGCGAGCGCGTCGGCGACCGAGCGCACGGCGTACTCGTGCTCCTCGAGGTCCTTCGACGAGCGCGCCAGGGTCGCGGCGAGCGTGAGGTCCCGGGAGTCGTCACCGGTGCGACGGATGGTGCCGGCCAGCACCCGCGAGGTGACCAGCCCGCGCTCGCGCCGCACGAGCATCTCGGGGGTGGCGCCGAACAGGCCGTCGACGTGGAAGGTCCAGCACATGGGGTACGTCGAGGCCAGCCTCGCCAGCGGCCAGCGGACGTCGATCGCGTCGGCCGCGCTGGCGACCAGGTCCCGGGCCAGCACCACCTTCTCCAGCGCGCCCTCGTCGATGCGGCGAACGGCGTCGGCCACGACGGACTCCCAGGCGGTCCCGCTCAGGGCGCCGTCGCCGAAGGTGACGCCGCGGGGCGCCGCGGGCTCGGGCGTCGGTGCCAGGTCGGGGACCGCCGGGATGCTGCCGACGCCGATGGTGCTCAGCCACGTCGTGCTGCCGCGCCGGCCGACGACGACCTCCGGGACCACCAGGACGCTGTCGCCGGGCTCGTCGGCGAACGCGAACGACCCGAAGCACACGACTCCCGTGCCCGGCTCGTGGACCTCGTCGCGGACCACGGCCGCGCGGGAGACCTCGGACCACCAGCGGCTCGCGTCGGCGAACCGGCTCGCGCCCGCCGTACGGCAGAGGGCGGCCTGGCCCCACCCGACGAGGCCCTCGCCACGGCGGATCCACGCCGTCGCGCCGGGGGAGTCGGGAAGCAGCGCCAGCAGCGCCCCGGGGTCGTCGACGCGGACCGTGCGGACCACCAGCGGCGCCGGCTCGGTGCCCTCGGACGTCGCGGTGGTCATGGGCTCGCTCACGGGTGGAAGCCTACGGGCGGCCCGCAGAGGCCCTGCATAGGGTGAGGGCGTGACCCGCGCCCGGCTCGACAAGAGGCCCGCCGACGTCGCAGCGATGTTCGACGCGGTCGCGCGGCGCTACGACCTCACCAACGACGTGCTCTCCCTCGGCCTGGACCGGCGGTGGCGCCGGCTCGTCGTCGACGCCGTGGACCCGCGGCCCGGCGAGCGGGTGCTGGACCTGGCGGCCGGGACGGGTACGTCGAGCGAGCCGTTCGCGGCCCGCGGCGCGCAGGTGGTGCCGTGCGACTTCTCCCTCGGCATGCTCGCGGTCGGCAAGCAAGCGCGTCCCGGGCTGGGCTTCACCGCCGGCGACGCGACACGGCTCCCGTTCGCGGACGCCGCCTTCGACGCGGTGACGATCTCCTTCGGCCTGCGCAACATCGTCGACCCCGAGGCGGGGCTCCGCGAGATGCGCCGGGTCACCAGGCCGGGCGGCCGCCTGGTGGTCTGCGAGTTCAGCCACCCGACGTGGGCGCCGTTCCGGACCGTGTACGTCGAGTACCTCATGCGCGCGCTGCCGCCCCTGGCCCGTGCCGTCTCCTCGAGCCCGGACGCCTACGTCTACCTCGCCGAGTCGATCCGGGCCTGGCCGGACCAGGGCGCGCTCGCCCACCGGATCGCCGAGGCCGGGTGGTCGTCGCCCCGCTGGCGCAACCTGTCCGCCGGCATCGTGGCCCTGCACCACGCCGTCGCCTGACCAACGCCTCGGCGCCGGGCGGGGAGCGGGTCGGGTCCGGGTCGCGGTCGGGAACGTGGGACTCTAGACTCTCGTCCCACAGGCACTCGTGAAGATTTTCACAAGGGCACATGTGGCCCGACGCGGTCACCAGACCAGTGGTGGTTACCCCAGAAGGAGAGGTTCCACTCATGACCCGGACCACCGCGGACGCGCGGCAGGCCGACGTCATCGTCGTGGGCGCCGGTCCGGCGGGCTCGAGTGCCGCCTACCACCTCGCCGAGGCCGGGGTCGACGTGCTGGTGCTGGAGAAGAGCGCGTTCCCCCGCGACAAGGTGTGCGGGGACGGCCTCACCCCCCGGGCGGTCCGGCAGCTGGTCGCCATGGGCCTCGACCTGGACGCCCCCGGCTGGCAGCGCAACGTCGGCCTGCGCATCGTCGGAGCCGGCCACCGCCTGGAGCTGCCCTGGCCCGAGCTGGCCGCCTTCCCGCCGTACGGCATGGTGCGCACCCGCCTGGAGCTCGACGAGATCCTGGCCAGGCACGCCCAGAAGGCGGGCGCCCGGCTGACGGAGCGCACGTCGGTCACCGGACCGGTCCTCGACGAGCGGACCGGCCGGGTCGTCGGCGTCACGGCCAAGCCCGTCGACGACCGCGGACGCCGCGCCGGGGACGACGAGACCTACACCGCCCCGGTGGTGATCGCCTGCGACGGCGTGTCCGCCCGGATGGCCACCGCCCTGGGGCTGGAGCGCCGCGAGAACCGCCCGATGGCCGTCGCGGTGCGCGCCTACCACCGCACCCCGCGCCACGACGACCCGTGGATGGAGTCCTGGCTGGAGCTCTGGGCACCCAAGGCGCAGGGCCCGGGACGCCAGCTGCTGCCGGGCTACGGCTGGATCTTCGGGGTCGGCGACGGCACCGCGAACATCGGGCTGGGCATCCTCAACACCTCGAAGGCCTTCCAGCACGTCGACTACAAGGACATCCTGCGCCGGTGGCTCTCCCAGACACCGCCGGAGTGGGGCCTCACCGAGGAGAGCCTCGTCGGACGGGTCGGGTCGGCCGCCCTGCCGATGGGCTTCAACCGCAAGCCGCACTACACCCGCGGCCTGCTGCTGTGCGGCGACTCCGGCGGCATGGTGAACCCCTTCAACGGCGAGGGCATCGACTACGCGCTCGAGTCGGGTCACCTGGCCGCCGAGACCGTCGTGCAGGCGCTGGCCCGCCCGGAGGGGCCCGCCCGCGAGCACGTGCTGAACGGCTACCGCGGCGCCCTCGAGGCGGCGTACGGCGGGTACTTCACGCTCGGCAGGGTCTTCGCGAAGATGATCGGCAACCCGGTCTTCATGAAGCAGGCGACCCGCTACGGGCTGCCGCACACGTCCCTGATGAGGTTCGTCCTCAAGCTGATGGCCAACCTCACCGACCCGCACGACGGGGACGTGTCGGACCGCGTCATCAACGCACTCTCCCGGGTGGCCCCGGCCGCCTAGGAGGAGCTCCAGAGCCAGACACGACCCCCAGAGAGAGCCAAGAGAGAGAAGGAAGCAGACGGTGGAGCTCTACACACCGGTCCTCGCACTCGGGATCCTCGCAGCCGGCTTCGCGGTGTTCTCCGTGGTCGTGAGCACGATGACCGGACCGAAGCGCTACAACCGCTCCAAGCTCGACTCCTACGAGTGCGGCATCGAGCCGACCCCGCAGGCGCTCGGCGGCGGCAAGTTCCCGGTGAAGTACTACATCACGGCGATGATGTTCATCGTCTTCGACATCGAGATCGTCTTCCTCTACCCGTGGGCGGTCTACTTCGAGTCCATGAAGCTGTTCGGCCTCGTCGAGATGGTGCTGTTCATCCTGACCGTGTTCGTCGCCTACGCGTACGTATGGCGACGTGGCGGCCTCGAGTGGGACTGAGGGGACAACGACATGGGTCTTGAGGAGAAGCTTCCCGCCGGCGTGCTGCTGACCACCGTCGAGGGCGTCGCGGGCTACATGCGCAAGGCGTCGTTCTGGCCGGCCACGTTCGGCCTGGCCTGCTGCGCGATCGAGATGATGACGTCCGGCGGACCGCGCTACGACCTGGCCCGCTTCGGCATGGAGGTCTTCCGGGCCTCTCCGCGACAGGCCGACCTGATGATCGTGGCGGGCCGGGTCAGCCAGAAGATGGCGCCGGTGCTGCGCCAGATCTACGACCAGATGGCCAACCCCAAGTACGTCCTCGCGATGGGGGTGTGCGCGAGCTCGGGCGGGATGTTCAACAACTACGCGATCCTGCAGGGCGTCGACCACGTCGTCCCGGTCGACATGTACCTCCCCGGCTGCCCGCCACGCCCCGAGATGCTCATCGACGCGATCCTCAAGCTGCACGAGCAGGTGCAGTCCACCAAGCTCGGGGTGAACCGCGCGAACCAGATCGAGGAGCAGGAGACCGACGCGCTCAACTCGCTGCCCACCTCGCACATGAAGGGCCTGCTCCGATGAGCGACGACACCGGGGACAAGCTGCCCGAGGAGTTCCCGGAGGTCACCCCCGGGACCGAGCCCGACGCCACAGACGTGACGCCCGAGAACCAGCTGCCGGTCAGCCCGGAGGCGCTCCGGCCCGAGGTGGTCGGGGAGCGACGCGGCATGTTCGGGGTCCAGGGCTCCGGCGACACGTCCGGGTACGGCGGGCTGGTGAAGCCGGTCGTGATGCCCGGCGGAGCGGGGCGCCCCTACGGCGGCTGGTTCGACGAGGTCGCCGACGCGCTCGAGGAGGCGCTGCGGGGCGGAGGCGTGGAGCACGCCCTGGAGAAGGTCGTCGTGCACCGTGGCGAGATCACCTTCTTCGTGCGCCGCGAGGACCTGGCCTCGGTCGCCCGGATGCTGCGCGACGAGGAGCGGCTGCGCTTCGAGCTGTGCTCCGGCGTCTCGGGCGTGCACTACCCCGACGACGCGGGCCGCGAGCTGCACGCGGTCTACCACCTGCTGTCCATGACGCACAACAGACGCGTCCGGCTCGAGGTGACCTGCCCCGACGCGGACCCGCACATCCCGTCGGTGGTCGCGACGTACCCCACCGCCGACTGGCACGAGCGGGAGACCTACGACTTCTTCGGGGTCGTCTTCGACGGCCACCCCGCCCTCACGCGCATCGAGATGCCCGACGACTGGCCCGGCCACCCGCAGCGCAAGGACTACCCCCTCGGAGGCATCCCGGTCGAGTACAAGGGCGCCACCGTCCCACCGCCCGACACGCGGAGGAGCTACTCATGAGCACCGCCTATGACCCGTACGCCCCTTCGCCGGCGACCGCCTCCGACACCTCCACGGGACGGGTGTTCACCGTCACCGGCCAGGACTGGGACACCGTCGTCCAGGGCGTGGGCGACCTCGGCGACGAGGGCCACGAGGACCACGTCGTGGTCAACATGGGCCCGCAGCACCCGTCCACCCACGGGGTGCTCCGGCTGATCCTCGAGCTGGAGGGGGAGACGGTCACCGAGGCCCGCTGCGGGATCGGCTACCTGCACACGGGCATCGAGAAGAACATGGAGTTCCGCACCTGGGTGCAGGGCGTGACGTTCTGCACGCGGATGGACTACCTGAGCCCGTTCTACAACGAGGCGACCTACTGCCTGGGGGTGGAGCGGCTGCTCGACATCGAGGAGGACATCCCCGAGAAGGCCCAGGTGATGCGGGTCCTGCTGATGGAGCTGAACCGCATCTCCAGCCACCTGGTCGCGATCGCCACCGGTGGCATGGAGATCGGCGCGCTCACCGTGATGACGATCGGCTTCCGCGAGCGCGAGCTGGTCCTGGACCTGTTCGAGCTGATCACCGGCCTGCGGATGAACCACGCCTTCATCCGGCCCGGCGGCGTCGCCCAGGACATGCCGCCCGGCGCGCTGGACCAGATCCGCGACTTCGTGGCCCTGATGAAGAAGCGGCTGCCCGAGTACGCCGCCCTGTGCAACGCGAACCCGATCTTCAAGGGCCGCCTGGTCGACGTCGGGCACCTCGACCTCGCCGGCTGCCTCGCGCTCGGCGTCACCGGCCCGGTGCTGCGCTCGACCGGCTACGCCTGGGACCTGCGCAAGACCCAGCCCTACTGCGGCTACGAGGACTACGACTTCGAGGTCAAGACCTGGGACACCTGCGACTCCTACGGCCGCTTCCGGATCCGCCTCGACGAGATGTGGGAGTCGCTGAAGATCATCGAGCAGGCCGCGGACCGGCTCGCGGGTCTCGAGGGTGCTCCGGTGATGGTGGGCGACAAGAAGATCGCCTGGCCGAGCCAGCTCGCGGTCGGCACGGACGGCATGGGCAACAGCCTCGACCACATCCGCCACATCATGGGGGAGTCCATGGAGGCGCTGATCCACCACTTCAAGCTGGTCACCGAGGGGTTCCGGGTTCCGGCCGGCCAGGCCTACGTGCCGGTCGAGTCGCCGCGCGGCGAGCTCGGCGCGCACGTCGTCTCCGACGGGGGCACCCGGCCGTACCGGGCGCACTTCCGCGACCCCTCGTTCACGAACCTGCAGGCGATGTCGGTGATGAGCGAGGGCGGCATGGTCGCCGACGTGATCGTCGCGATCGCGTCCCTCGACCCGGTGATGGGAGGAGTCGACAGATGACGGTCTCGACAGGCCCGACCGACGAGGCGGGACCGCTCGACGCGACGACGGTCGCCGAGCTGCGGCAGATCATCGCGCGCTACCCGCAGTCGCGCTCGGCGCTGATCCCGATGCTGCACCTCCTGCAGAGCGTGGAGGGACGGGTGACGGCCCGCGGCATCGAGATGTGCGCCGACCTGCTCGGCATCTCCGCCGCCGAGGTCTCCGGGGTCGCGACGTTCTACACGATGTACAAGCGTCGTCCGGTCGGCACCTACCACGTCGGCGTCTGCACGAACACGCTGTGCGCCGTGATGGGTGGCGACGCGATCTTCGAGCGGCTCAAGGACCACCTCGACGTCGGCAACGACGAGACCACCCCCGACGACGGAGGCGGTGCGTCCATCACCCTCGAGCACGTGGAGTGCAACGCGGCCTGCGACTACGCGCCCGTGGTGATGGTCAACTGGGAGTTCATGGACAACCAGACCCCGGAGTCGGCGACCCGGCTGGTCGACGACCTGCGACAGGGCAAGGAGGTCCGCTCCACCAGGGGCCCCCGCATCTGCACCTGGCGCGAGGCCGAGCGGGTCCTCGCCGGCTTCCCCGACGACCGGGCCGACGACGGGCCCGCGGCCGGCCCGGCGTCCCTGCTCGGCCTGCGGATCGCGCGTGAGCAGGGCTGGAGCGCCCCACCGACCGAGCACGCCGGCGGCACGCAGAACCCCAAGGAAGGCTCGTGACGATGGTCGACGCACTCACTCCGGTGCTGTCCGCGCACTGGGACTCGGACCGGCCGTGGACGCTGGAGTCCTACGAGGCCACCGGTGGCTACTCCGCCCTGACCACCGCCTTCGCCCTTTCGCAGGACGACGTGATCTCCATGGTCAAGGACTCCGGCCTGCGCGGTCGTGGCGGCGCGGGGTTCCCCACCGGCATGAAGTGGGGCTTCATCCCCCAGGGCCCCGAGAAGGACGGCACCGTCAAGCCACACTATCTGGTCGTCAACGCCGACGAGTCCGAGCCGGGGACCTGCAAGGACATCCCGCTGATGATGGCGACCCCGCACACCCTCGTCGAGGGCGTCATCCTCACCTGCTACGCGATCCGCGCCAACCACGCCTTCATCTACGTTCGCGGCGAGGTGCTCCAGGTCGTACGACGCCTGCAGCGCGCCGTGCAGGAGGCCTACCTCGCCGGGCACCTGGGCACCGACATCCACGGCTCGGGCTTCGACCTCGACGTGACGGTGCACGCCGGGGCGGGCGCCTACATCTGCGGTGAGGAGACCGCGCTGCTCGACTCGCTCGAGGGCCGCCGAGGCCAGCCCCGGCTGCGGCCCCCGTTCCCCGCGGTCGCGGGCCTCTACGCCGCGCCGACCGTGATCAACAACGTCGAGTCGATCGCGTCGGTGCCCTGCATCGTGCGCAACGGCGCCGACTGGTTCGCCTCGATGGGCACGGAGAAGAGCAAGGGCATGACGCTCTACTCCCTGTCCGGCCACGTGGCCCGGCCCGGGCAGCTCGAGGCGCCGCTGGGCATCACGCTGCGCCAGCTGCTCGACCTCGCCGGCGGCGTCCGCGAGGGGCACCAGCTGAAGTTCTGGACCCCGGGCGGGTCCTCCACCCCGATCCTGACCGACGAGCACCTCGACGTGCCCCTGGACTACGAGGGCGTCGGCGCGGCCGGCTCGATGCTGGGGACCAAGGCGCTGCAGATCTTCGACGACACCACGTGCGTCGTCCGGGCGGTGCTGCGCTGGACCGAGTTCTACAAGCACGAGTCCTGCGGCAAGTGCACTCCCTGCCGGGAGGGCACGTGGTGGCTGGTGCAGACGCTGTCCCGTCTCGAGCAGGGCCGCGGGGAGGAGTCCGACCTCGAGGCACTGCTCGACCAGTGCGACAACATCCTGGGACGGTCGTTCTGCGCGCTCGCCGACGGTGCGGTCTCGCCGATCACCTCCTCGATCCAGTACTTCCGGCAGGAGTACGTCGACCACCTCGAGAACGGCGGGTGTCCCTTCGACCCCGCCAGGTCCACTCTCTTCGCACCGGCGGAGGCGCTCGCATGACGGTGACGAAAGGCTCGACCGACGTCGAGAAGACAGAACTGGTGACGCTGACCATCGACGACATCGAGGTCAGCGTTCCCAAGGGCACGCTGGTGATCCGGGCCGCCGAGCGGGTCGGCATCGCGATCCCGCGCTTCTGCGACCACCCGCTGCTCGCTCCGGTCGGTGCCTGCCGGCAGTGCCTCGTCGAGGTCGCGATGCCCGACCGCGACGGCAACCTCAAGACCATGATGGGCCCCCCGGGACGGGTCAAGCCACAGGCGTCGTGCACGCTCGTCGCCTCCGACGGCATGGTCGTGCGCACCCAGGTCAGCTCCCCGGTCGCGGACAAGGCCCAGCAGGGGCAGATGGAGTTCCTGCTCATCAACCACCCGCTCGACTGCCCCATGTGCGACAAGGGCGGTGAGTGCCCGCTGCAGAACCAGGCGATGACCAACGGGCGCGGCGAGTCCCGCTACACCGAGACCAAGCGCACCTATCCCAAGCCGATCAACATCTCCGCCCAGGTGCTGCTCGACCGGGAGCGCTGCATCCTGTGCGCGCGGTGCACCCGCTTCGCCGACCAGATCGCCGGCGACCCGTTCATCGAGCTGGTCGAGCGGGGCGCCCTGCAGCAGGTCGGCATCTACGAGCGGGAGCCGTTCGAGTCCTACTTCGCCGGCAACACCATCCAGATCTGTCCGGTCGGGGCGCTGACCTCCGCGTCGTACCGCTTCCGCTCCCGGCCCTTCGACCTGGTCTCCGCGCCCTCGGTCGCCGAGCACGACGCGTGCGGTGCGGCCATCCGCGTCGACCACCGCCGCGGCCAGGTGATGCGCCGGCTCTCCGGGAACGACCCGGAGGTCAACGAGGAGTGGATCACCGACAAGGACCGCTTCGCCTTCGGGTACGCCGTCCAGCAGGACCGGCTCACCCATCCCCAGGTGCGCGACGAGGAGACGGGCGACCTGAGGGTCGCCTCCTGGCCCGAGGCCCTGATGGTCGCGGCGCGCGGCCTCCAGCGTGCCTCGGCGGACGGCGGGGTGGGCGTGCTCACCGGCGGTCGCCTCACGGTCGAGGACGCCTACGCCTACTCCAAGTTCGCCAGGATCGTGCTGGGCACCAACGACGTGGACTTCCGCGCCCGCCCGCACACCGCGGAGGAGGAGCAGTTCCTGGCCTCGTCGGTGGCCGGCACGGCCCTCGGGGTGACCTACGCCGACCTCGAGCGTCCCTCCGCGGTGCTGCTGGTCGCGTTCGAGCCGGAGGACGAGGCCGGCAACGTGTTCCTGCGGCTGAGGAAGGCCTCGCGCGAGCGGACCCGCGTCTACTCCGTCGCGCCGTTCACCTCCCGGGGGCTGCACAAGATGGCCGGCACGCTGCTGCGCGCGGCCCCGGGCGAGGAGGTCGCCGTCGTCGAGACCCTCGCGGACGATGGCGACCTCGCCCTCGACGCCGGCGGGGTGATCCTCGTGGGCGAGCGGGCCGCGACGACCCCGGGTCTGCTGGCCGCCGTGGCCGCGGTGGCCGCGACCACCGGCGCGAGGCTGGCCTGGGTGCCGCGTCGTGCCGGTGACCGCGGTGCCCTCGAGGCCGGGTGCCTGCCCACCCTGCTGCCCGGCGGCCGGCCGGTGGCGGAGGCCGCCGCCAGGGTCGACATCGGCGCGGTGTGGGGTCGCACCGTCCCTGCGCATCCGGGCCGGGACGCCGCCGCCATCGTCGCGGCGGCCGCCGCCGGTGAGCTCGGCGGCCTGCTGGTGGCCGGCGTCGACCCCGTCGACCTCCCCGACCCCGCCGCGGCCAGGCTCGCGCTGGACACCGCCGGCTTCGTGGTCAGCCTCGAGCTCCGTGCGAGCGAGGTGACCGAGCGTGCCGACGTGGTGCTGCCGGTCGCGGCGCCCGTGGAGAAGGCCGGCTCGTTCGTCAGCTGGGAGGGCCGGCTGCGGCCCTTCGAGAAGGTGATGCGCGACAGCCACGCCCTGCCCGACCTGCGCGTGCTGGCCGGCATCGCCGACGAGGCGGGCGTCGACCTCGGCTTCCGGACCACCGAGCAGGCGCGCGCCGAGCTCGCCGAGATCGGCCGCTGGGACGGGGAGCGGGTGGAGGTGCCGCGAGTGCCGTCAGGAGACGCTGGTCGAGGTGCCCGAGCCCCCCAGGGCGAGGGCCTCGAGACCGAGTCGGCTAGCCGCGAACGTGACCATGGTTCACTTCGAGGCTCGCAAGCTCGCACCTCAGTACAAGTCGAGGCTCGCAAGCTCGCACCTCAACCAGCGGGGGAGCTGCGGCTGGCCACCTGGAAGCAGATGATCGGTGACGGCCGGATGCTCGACGGCGACGTCTACCTGCGCGCCACCGGGCGTCCGCCCGTCGTGCTGCTCTCATCGGGTACCCTCGCCGGGCTCGGGATCGCCGCGGGGAGCATCGTCACGCTGCACGGACCGTCCGGCTCCACCACACTGCCCGTGGCAGTCGCCGACCTGCCCGACGGCGTGGTGTGGACGCCCACGACGTCCGAGACGGCAGGGTGGGTCCGGTCCTCGGCCGGGCCCGTCGTACGGCTCGAGATCCCGGAAGGTGCAGGCGCATGACGTTGCAGGTGCCCCTCGCGGCCGAGAACCTGTCGGCGTTCGGCAACGACGCCTGGTGGGTCATCGCCATCAAGGCCGTGCTGATCTTCGCGATCCTCGTCCTCCTGACGCTGTTCAACATCTGGTTCGAGCGGCGCGTGGTGGCGCGCATGCAGCACCGCATCGGCCCCAACGTGAACGGGCCCTTCGGCCTGCTGCAGTCGCTGGCCGACGGCGTGAAGCTGGCCCTGAAGGAGGACATCATCCCGACGGCCGCCGACAAGGTCGTCTTCATCCTGGCGCCGGTGATGTCGACGGTGCCGGCCTTCCTGGCCTTCGCGGTGATCCCCTTCGGCCCGGAGGTGACGATCCCGTTCACCCACATCCGCACGCCGCTGCAGCTGACCGACATGCCGGTAAGCGTGCTGTTCGTGCTTGCGATCAGCTCGATCGGCATCTACGGCATCGTGCTCGGCGGCTGGTCCAGCGGGTCGACGTACTCCCTGCTCGGCGGCCTGCGCAGCTCCGCGCAGATGATCTCCTACGAGGTGGCGATGGGCCTCGCGCTGGTCGCGGTCTTCCTCTTCGCCGGGTCGCTGTCCACGTCCGCGATCGTCGAGGCGCAGTCGCGGCTGTGGTTCGTCATCCCGCTGTTCCCGTCGTTCGTGATCTACACCATCGCCATGGTGGGGGAGACGAACCGGGCGCCGTTCGACCTCCCCGAGGCCGAGGGCGAGCTGGTCGGCGGCTTCCACACCGAGTACTCCTCGCTCAAGTTCGCGCTGTTCTTCCTCGCCGAGTACGTCAACATGGTGACCGTCTCGGCGCTGGCCACCACGCTGTTCCTCGGTGGGTGGCGGGCCCCGTGGCCGCTGTCGCTGATCGGCGACGACGTGCTCAACACCGGCTACTGGCCGTTCCTGTGGTTCGTCGCGAAGGTGATGGTCTTCGTCTTCGTGTTCATCTGGCTGCGCGGGACGCTGCCCCGGCTGCGCTACGACCAGTTCATGAGGTTCGGCTGGAAGTACCTCATCCCGGCCTCCCTGGTCTGGATCGTGTTCGTCGCAGCCATCCGGCTGGTCGGCCTCGAGGGTGGCCTGAACCGGACCACGACGCTGATCGCACTCGTGGTCATCGGTGTGCTGTTCGTGCTGCTCTTCTTCGTCGGCGGCCGGGACGACACCGAGGAGACCACCGGACAGCGGCCGGCCGAGGAGGAGGACGAGGTCTTCGACGCCTTCGCCGGCGGCTACCCCGTGCCCCCGACGAGCTCGAGCGAGCAGACGACCAGGCCGCGGCGCGAGGCGCTGGCGACCACCCCCGCAGACGACCGGGAGGCGTGAGGTCATGCCCACACTTAAGGAACAGCTCTGGGACCCCGTCGCGGGCTTCGGGGTCACCTTCCGCACGATGTTCAAGAAGGTGGTCACCGAGCAGTACCCCTTCGAGAAGGTGCCCACGGCCCCGCGGTTCCACGGCCGCCACCAGCTCAACCGCTGGCCCGACGGGCTGGAGAAGTGCATCGGCTGCGAGCTGTGCGCCTGGGCGTGCCCGGCGGACGCGATCTACGTCGAGGGCGCGTCCAACACCCAGGACGAGCGCTTCTCGCCCGGGGAGCGGTACGGCCGCGTCTACCAGATCAACTACCTGCGGTGCATCCTGTGCGGGCTGTGCATCGAGGCCTGCCCCACCCGCGCGCTGACCATGACCAACGAGTACGAGCTCGCCGACAACAACCGGGCCGACCTCGTGTACGAGAAGTCGGACCTGCTCGCCCCGCTGCTGCCCGGCATGGAGCAGCCCCCGCACCCGATGCTGCTCGGCGACGACGAGGTCGACTACTACCGCGGTGACTTCTCGGCCCGGGGCGGCTCATCGCGAGAGAGCGAGGACTGACCCGTGGTCGCCTTCTGGATCCTCAGCCCGATCATGGTCGCCGCCGCGCTCGGCCTGCTCTTCGCGCGCAAGGCCGTGCACGCCGCGCTGCTGCTCGCGGTGGTGATGATCTGCCTGTCCGTGCTCTACCTCGTCCAGAACGCCCCGTTCCTGTTCGTGGTGCAGATCATCGTCTACACCGGCGCGATCCTCATGCTGTTCCTGTTCGTGCTCATGCTCGTGGGCGTCGACGCGTCCGACTCGGTGGTGGAGACCATCCGGGGGCAGCGGCTGATGGCCACGGTCGCCGGCCTGGCACTGGGGCTCCTGCTGGTGCTCGGCATCGGCCAGGTCTCCCTCGGTGCCGTCACCGGCCTCTCCCAGGCCAACGCCGACGGCAACGTGCAGGGGCTCGCACAGCTGCTGTTCTCCAGGTACGTCTTCGCGTTCGAGGCGACCAGCGCCCTGCTCATCACCGCGGCCATCGGCGCGATGGTTCTCGCGCACCGCGAGCGGCTCACGCCCAAGCTCACCCAGGCCGACCGCGCCGCGCAGCGGATGCGCGCCTACGCCGAGCACGGCACGCACCCCGGCCCGCTGCCCTCGCCGGGCGTCTACGCCCGGCACAACGCCGTGGACACCCCGGCCCTGCTGCCGGACGGGTCGCCAGCGGAGACGTCGGTGTCGCGCATGTTCACCGTGCGTGGCACGATCCGGCCCGCGTCCGCCTCCGACGTCCGGATGCTCACCGCGTCCGTCGGCGACGGAGCCACCACCGACCAGGAGAGGCAGGGAGAGCAATGAGCGGCACACCGTTCGTGGTGCTGTCGGCGATCCTGTTCACCATCGGCTGCGTCGGGGTGCTCACCCGCCGCAACGCGATCGTCGTCTTCATGTGCATCGAGTTGATGCTCAACGCCACGAACCTGGCGCTGGTCACGTTCTCGCGCATCAACGGAACTCTCGACGGTCAGATCATGGCGTTCTTCGTGATGGTGGTGGCGGCCGCTGAGGTCGTCGTCGGTCTCGCCATCATCGTGTCGGTGTTCCGAACCCGCCGCTCGGCCTCGGTCGACGACGTCAACCTGCTGAAGTACTGATGACTCCCGAAAGGCAGCCAGTAGTGCGCACCAACGAGTGTGGCCGATCGTGAACCTCGCAGCCCTTCACACCGCCACGACCCTGCACACTGCGGCGACGTTGGCGCCGACGACGCACACCACGGGCGCGTTCTCGTTCGCCTGGTTGCTCGTCGTGATCCCGCTCGCGAGTGCCGCTGTGCTGTTGCTGGGCGGACGCCGCACCGACGCGTGGGGCCACCTGCTCGGTGTCGCCGCCCCGCTCGCCTCGTTCGTGCTCGGCATCGTCATGTTCGCGGAGTTGCTGGGCAAACCGGCGTCCGGCCGAAGCTTCGACAACCACCTGTTCAGCTGGACCTTCGTCGGCAACTTCCGCGCCGACGCGAACTTCCAGATCGACGCACTCTCGATTTGCTTCGTGTTGCTCATCACGGGCGTCGGCTCGCTGATTCACATCTACTCCGTCGGCTACATGGCGCACGACCCGGATCGGCGTCGCTTCTTCGGCCAGCTCAACCTGTTCGTCGCGTCGATGCTGTTGCTCGTCCTGGCCGACAACTACCTCTTGATGTACG
>JAICKK010000035.1 GCA_025927955.1 Nocardioidaceae bacterium | reverse complement strand
GGGCGGCGCCCGGAGACGACCACGACCCGGATGCCGCGGCGCTCGGCCAGCGGGCGGGTGGACTCCACCACCCGGTGCGCGAGGTCCACGATGTTGACGTCCTCGAGGTCCAGCACCGCGGCGCCGGCGTCGAAGCGGCTGATCTCCAGGAGGTCGGCGAGCAGCAGCTCGAAGCGGTCCAGCTCGTTCTGCAGCAGCTCGGAGGCCCGCGAGGTGGGCGGGTCGAAGTCGGCCCGGGCGTCGTAGAGCACGTCACCTGCCATCCGGACCGTCGTCAGGGGGGTGCGCAGCTCGTGCGAGACGTCGGAGACGAACCGCCGCTGCACGCGCGAGAGCTCCTCGAGCTGACGGATCTGCTTCTGCAGGCTGGCGGCCATCTGGTTGAAGGAGGTGCCCAGCCTGGCGATGTCGTCGTGGCCGCGGACCTGCATGCGCTCCTCGAGGCGCCCGGACGCGAGGCGCTCCGCGGTCCGGCGGGCCAGCCGGACCGGTGTCACCACCTGCCGGGTCACCAGCCACGTCACGCCGCCGACCAGCAGCAGCAGGAGCACCCCGCCGGTGACCAGCGCCCGCCGTACCAGCGAGAGCGTGGTCTCCTGCTCGGTCATGGGGAACAGGTAGTACAGCGTGTAGGTGCCGCCGTCGGCGGGCAGCACGACCTTCGTGCCCGTCACCACCCCGGGTACGGCGGGGCGACCCGTCGAGGCCTCGTAGCGGATCGTGGAGTAGGTGTACGACGTCTTCACCCCCCTGCCGCCCTCGACGGCACGGGTCAGGCTCGCCGGGATGCTGGAGCGCAGGACACCGGGGCTGCTGCTGGTGCCGGCGCCCGCGGACAGGACCGCGGCGGAGCCCGCGACCGGGCCGCGCAGCACGATCTCGTAGCCCTGGACGGTGCCGCGGGAGACCAGCGTCGAGACCAGCTGGGTGAGCTGGCTGTCGGCGTCGAAGTCGTTGCCGTTGGCCGCCGACAGCCGGCGCTGCGCCTCGGCGGTCGCCCGCCCCGCCTCGGCCACCGACGAGTGGGTCTTGCTGTCCACGAGGCCGGTGGTGATCTGGCGCAGCAGCACCCACCCGACGAGGAGCACGACGATGGCCGAGAGCAGCAGCGTGCTGATGACGACGCGCGCCTGGATCGAGCGCCGCCACACGGTGACGGCACGGCCCGCGCCCGGTGTCAGCATGGCTCCAACATGACTACAGCATGACGCGCCTACGGCTGCGTCGTCCCGGCCTTGTAGCCGACACCGCGTACCGTCACCACGATCTCCGGCCTCTCCGGGTCGTGCTCCACCTTGGACCGCAGCCGCTGCACGTGCACGTTGACCAGCCGGGTGTCGGCCGCGTGCCGGTAGCCCCAGACCTGCTCGAGCAGCACCTCGCGGGTGAACACCTGCCACGGGCGGCGCGCCAGGCAGAGCAGGAGGTCGAACTCCAGCGGGGTCAGCGCGATCTGCTCGCCGTCGCGGGTGACGGTGTGCCCGGCGACGTCGATCGCGAGGTCGCCGATGGTCAACGCCTCCGGAGCCGGCTCCTCGAACCGGCGGACCCGGGCCCGGATGCGGGCGACGAGCTCCTTGGGCTTGAACGGCTTGACGACGTAGTCGTCGGCCCCGGACTCGAGCCCGAGCACCACGTCGACCGTGTCGCTCTTCGCGGTGAGCATCACGATCGGGGTGCCGGACTCGGCCCGGATCTCCTTGCAGACGTCGATGCCGTTCCTTCCCGGCAGCATGAGGTCGAGCAGCACGACGTCGGGGCGGTAGTCGCGGAAGTCCGACAGCGCGCGGTCACCGTTCGAGCAGACCCTCGAGTCGCAGCCCTCGTTGCGCAGCACGATCGTGAGCATCTCCGCGAGCGCCGGGTCGTCGTCGACGACGAGGACCCGCACCCTCCCGGACGGGACGGGCGTCTCCATGGTGGCCACGCCTCACCTGCCTGCCGCTCGTACCGCGCCCACTGGCCTCAGCAGCGCCTCAGTAGCGGTAGTGGTCCGACTTGTACGGACCCGCGACGTCGACCCCGAGGTACGACGCCTGTGCCGGCGTCAGCTCGGTGAGCGAGACGCCGAGCGCGGACAGGTGCAGCCGGGCCACCTCCTCGTCGAGGTGCTTGGGCAGGACGTAGACGCCCACGGGGTACTCGTCGCTCTTCGTGAACAGCTCGATCTGGGCGAGCACCTGGTTGGTGAACGAGTTCGACATCACGAACGACGGGTGGCCGGTCGCGTTGCCGAGGTTCATCAGCCGGCCCTCGGACAGGACGATCACCGACCTGCCCGCTCCCCCGTCGGTGCCGGGGAAGGTCCACACGTCGACCTGAGGCTTGACGTTCTTGCGGCTGATCCCGTCGTAGGACTCGAGGCCGGCCATGTCGATCTCGTTGTCGAAGTGGCCGATGTTCCCCACGATCGCCTGGTGCTTCATCCGGCTCATCTGGTCGACCGTGACGACGTCCCGGTTGCCGGTGGCGGTGATCACGATGTCGGCGGTCGGCAGCATCTCCTCCAGCGTCGCCACCTGGTAGCCGTCCATGGCGGCCTGCAGCGCGCAGATGGGGTCCACCTCGGTGACGACGACGCGGGCGCCCTGGCCACGCAGCGACTCCGCGCAGCCCTTGCCGACGTCGCCGTACCCGCAGACGACGGCGACCTTGCCACCGATCAGCACGTCGGTGGCGCGGTTGAGGCCGTCGATGAGCGAGTGGCGACAGCCGTACTTGTTGTCGAACTTGCTCTTGGTCACCGAGTCGTTGACGTTGATGGCCGGGAAGAGCAGCGAGCCCTCGCGCATCATCTCGTAGAGGCGGTGCACCCCGGTCGTGGTCTCCTCGGTGACGCCCTTGACCGAGTTGGCGACCGCGGTCCAGCGGGCGGAGCCCGCGGAGACCGTGTCGGCGAGCACCTGGTAGATCACCCGCTGCTCGGCGCTCTCGGCCAGGTCCAGGCGGGGCGCCTGTCCCTCCTTCTCGGCCTGCACGCCGAGGTGGACCAGCAGGGTCGCGTCGCCGCCGTCGTCGAGGATCATGTTGGGCTGACCCTCACCCGGCCAGGCGAGGATCTGCTGGGTGCACCACCAGTACTCCTCCAGCGTCTCGCCCTTCCAGGCGAAGACCGGGACGCCGCGCGGCTCCTCGGGGGTCCCGTCGCGACCGACCACCACCGCGGCCGCGGCATGGTCCTGCGTCGAGAAGATGTTGCAGGAGGCCCAGCGGACCTCCGCGCCGAGTGCGGTCAGCGTCTCGATGAGCACGGCGGTCTGGATCGTCATGTGCAGCGACCCCGCGATCCGGGCGCCCGCGAGCGGCTTGGAGTCGCCATAACGCTCCCGCATCGCCATCAGCCCGGGCATCTCGTGCTCGGCCAGGTCGATCTCGGTGCGGCCGTAGTCGGCCAGGTCCAGGTCGGCAACCTTGAAGTCCATGTGAGTCGAGTTCCTCGCGTCCTGTCGTGTGCATGTCGAAAGCGGGTGTCCCCGGCCGGCATCTGCCGGTGCGCGAGAGGGCTCGCGGCCTGGGTGCCCGGTGGACGGCTCGTCCAGGGTACCCGCGAGTCCACGGCCGCCCACAGACGCCGGGTGCGGCGCGTCAGCAGAGCCCCCGGGCCAGGTCGTCAGGGGGCCGGTCAGGGGGCCGGTCACGGGGTCGGGCGCGGCTCCGTGTGGTGGCCCTCCACGTAGATGTCCGGCTCCACGTAGATCACCCGGGCCGCGGGCTCGGCCTCCCGCATCGCCCGCTCGGCGGCGTCGATGCTGGCCGCGACCTGTGCCGCGTCGGAGGAGCGCGGCACCGCGACCTTGACGGCCACCAGCAGCTCCTCCGGGCCGAGGTGCATGGTCCGCATGTGGATCACCCGCTCGACGCCCTCGGTCTGCTCCAGGCGGTCCCGCAGGCGGCGCTGGGCCGCCGGGGTGGCCGCCTCGCCGAGGAGGAGGCTCTTGGTCTCGATGCCCAGCACCACCGCGACGCCCACCAGCAGCAGCCCGATCGCTGCCGTCCCGGCCACGTCGAAGTAGCCGTTGCCGGTGATCTTGGCCAGTCCCACCCCGAACAGGGCGAAGGTCAGGCCGACCAGCGCGGCGAAGTCCTCCAGCAGGATGACCGGCAGCTCCGGGGACTTGGCGCGCCGGATGAACTCGGGGAACGACACGCTGCCACGGGTCTTGTTGGTCTCGCCCACGGCCGTGCGGAAGGACAGCCCCTCCATCACGATGGCGCCCAGCAGCACCACGATCGCGACCCACCACCAGCGGCTGGCGAGCAGCTCGTCGGGATGGCCGGAGGCCACCTCGTGGGCCTTGTGGTAGGCCTCGTAGAGCGCGAAGAGCCCGCCCACGGAGAACAGCACGATGGCGACCAGGAACGAGTAGATGTAGCGCTCGCGGCCGTAGCCGAAGGGATGCTCCGGCGTCGCCGCGCGCCCGGCGCGCTTGCCGCCGAGCAGCAGCAGCCCCTGGTTCCCCGAGTCCGCGACGGAGTGGATGCCCTCGGCGAGCATCGAGGAGGCCCCGGTGAGCGCGAACGCCACGAACTTGAGGACGGCGATCCCGGTGTTGGCCAGGAGCGCGGCGATGACCGCCCTGGTGCTGCCCTCAGCTCCGTGCTCGGCCATCGCGCCACCCTAACCGGCGGCGCGGGACAGACCGACGGCCAGGTACGCCGCGGCGTACGTGCCGGTCCCCAGCAGCGCGGCGTACCTCGCGACGTCGGTGCGGGCCTCGCTGGCCACGGTCTCGACGCGCACCCGCCGCTCCTCGGCCGCGGCGAGCAGCCGGCCGCGCTGCTCGCGGACCCCGGCGCCGTCCGCGCCGTCGTCGAGGAGCAGCAGCGTCGGCGGCCGGTCCCCGTCCCCGTCGCCGAAGGGGTCGGCGAACGGGTCGGCGAACGGGTCGGCGAACAGGTCCGGTGGCGTGGTGGCCTCGAGGACCGGCAGCAGGTGCTCGGCGTCGCCGGCGAGGGCGGTGCGGCCGCTGGCCCGGCGCAGCGCCTCGGCGACCCGGCGGGCGGCGCGCGCCGCGAGGACCGAGCCGCCCCACACCAGCGGCGTCGCGTCCCCGAGCGCGATGGCCAGCATCTTCGCGGGGTTCACCGCGAGGTCCTGGTACGGCGAGCAGGCGATCGCGACGTCGTCGAGGGCCTGGGCCACCGACTCGGGGTCGGTCTCGGGTCCCAGGTCGAGACGCTCGAGGAGCTGCAGCATGACGACCGCGATGGCCAGCCGGTCCCCCGACGCGCAGGGCAGCACGGTGCTGTCGCGCCCGACGGCGTGCTCGGCCACCAGAGAGCGCGCCGGGCAGGCCACGACCACCCGGCACCCGCGCCGCACCGCCTCCGCGACCGCGGCCGCGGTGCCGGTGTCGCTGCCGTGCGGCGCCAGGACCACTACCAGGTCCAGGCCGCCGGCCCACCCGGGCAGGGACGGGCCCGGCCACGCGACGAAGGGGACCGGGCACGTCGGCTCCAGCACGGCGCGCAGCAGACGCGAGTCGGGTCCGGCGGCCACGACGGCCCGCGGACGGGCGTCACCGTCGGCGGCCGCGACCGCGGCGGCGATCGCGTCCGCGGCCTCACCCGCCTCGCGGCGCACTCGGGCCCCCGCCTCGGCCAGCGGCCTCAGCACCGGGTCGGCCGCGGCGAGCGCGCCCTCGTCGTCGAGCCGCGCGTCGTCGAAGACCTCGACCATCCGGTGCGGCCTACCTCGTGGCGCGCGTGGGGCGCGCCTCGTCGACGAGCAGCACCGGGATGTCGTCGCGCACCGGGTAGGCGAGCCCGCAGGCCGTGCACACCAGCTCCGAGGCGGCCTCGTCCACGGCCAGGGCGCCGCGGCAGTCCGGACACACGAGCAGGTCGAGCAGGGCGGGGTCGAGCTTCATGTCCGGGGTCTCCTGATCCTCGCGAGCACGTCGTCGCGCACCCGCTCGAGCGTGCCCTCGTCGGCCGCCTCGGCGTTGAGCCGCAGCAGCGGCTCGGTGTTGGACGCGCGCACATTGAACCACCATTCGTCGTGCTGCACGCTCAGGCCGTCGAGGTGGTCCAGGCTGACGCCGGGGCGCCCGCCGTACTCCTGCTCGAGGTGGGCCAGGACCGCGGCCTGGTCGTCCACGGTGGAGTTGATCTCGCCGGTGGACACGTAGCGGGAGTACCGCGCGAGCAGGTCCGAGAGCGGCCGGTCGGTCTCGGCCAGCGCGCAGAGCAGGTGCAGGGCGGCCAGCATGCCGGAGTCGGCGCGCCAGAAGTCGCGGAAGTAGAAGTGCCCGGAGTGCTCGCCGCCGAAGACCGCGTCGGTCTGCGCCATGGTGGCCTTGATGAAGGAGTGGCCGACGCGGGTGCGGACCGGGGTGCCGCCCAGCTCGCGGACCAGCTCCGGCACGGCGCGCGAGGTGATCAGGTTGTGGATGACCGCGGCTCCGGGCACGCGGGCCAGCTCCCGCGCGGCGATCAGCGCGGTGAGCACCGACGGGTCCACCAGGCCGCCCTCCTCGTCGACCACGAAGCAGCGGTCGGCGTCGCCGTCGAAGGCGAGCCCCACGTCGGCCCTCGCCTCCCGCACCCGCGCCTGCAGGTCGGCGAGGTTGGCGGGGTCGATCGGGTTCGCCTCGTGGTGGGGGAAGGTCCCGTCGAGCTCGTAGTACATCTCGACCACGTCGAGGTCGAGCCGGCCCAGCACGGCGGGGGCGGTGTGCCCGGCCATCCCGTTGCCGGCGTCCACGACCACCCGCAGCCGGCGACCGCTGAGCGGGGCCAGCGAGACGAGGTGGCGGGCGTAGTCGTCGAGGACGTCACGCTCCTCGATGCGGCCGGGCCGCTCGGCCGCAGGGCCGGCGCCCCGGGCGGCGAGGTCGCGGACCTCCGCCAAACCGGTCTCCATGCCGATGGGCACGGCGTGCGCCCGGCACATCTTGATGCCGTTGTACTGCGCCGGGTTGTGGCTGGCGGTGAACATCGCACCGGGGACGCCGAGCCGGCCCGACGCGAAGTACAGCTGGTCGGTCGAGGCGAGGCCGATCATCGTCACGTCCGCCCCGGCCGCGGCGGCCGCCTCGGCGAACGCCCGGGCCAGACCCGGGGAGGACGGCCGCATGTCGTGCCCCACGACCACAGCCCCACCCGCGCTCCCGGTGACCGCGACGAAGGCGCCGCCCACCGCCCGGGCCAGCTGCTCGTCGACCTGCTCGGGCACGGTGCCCCGCACGTCGTACGCCTTGAAGACGCGGGAGAGGGCCTCGGGCGAGGTGGTCGCGGACGGGGCAGGGGGTGCGGGCATGGGCCGCACCCTATCGGCCGGGCCGGGCGTCGCCGGCCGGCTCACGGCTCCGGTGTCGGAAGCACGCGGAGGTGGCCCCGCCTGCCGACCTCGCGGCCCGTACCCGGCTCGACCACGCCGATGCCCCCCGCCGGACCGTCGGCGACCGGCACCGGCCGGGCCGCCTCGCGCACCGCGTCGGCGAGCGCGAGCAGGTCGTCGGTGGAGGGGCCGTGCGCGTCCGGGTCCGGGGCCAGCCGCAGCACCTCCCACCCGCGCGGCGCGCTCAGGCGCTCGCTGTGCGCCGCGCAGAGGTCGTAGGCGTGCGGCTCGGCATAGGTCGCCAGCGGCCCGAGGACCGCGGTCTGGTCGGAGTAGACGTACGTCAACGTGGCCACCGCGGACCGCGTGCAGGCGGTCCTCGAGCAACGGCGGGCTGGGCTCACGGAGCAGACCGTACCCCTCCTCGGCCACCGTCGACGGCTAGGCTCGCGGGCGTGGTGCCACCCGTGCGAGCCGACGGTCCGGGGGCCGTCCCAGGCGACCCGGGCGTCACCGGCCCTCCCAGGAGGGACCGCCGTCGCGACCGCCGAGGCCGCGGGATGCGCGGGCCGGGGCTGCTGCCGGGCCCGCTGTCGCCGGCCGGGGTTCCGGCCGTGCGCAGCCCCCGGGCGGCCTTCGACGCGATCGTGCTGTCCGTGGTGCAGGACCTCGACGCGCGCTGGCACGAGGAGCTGGGGCTGGTGGAGTTCGCGGTCGAGGAGACACCGATGGTGCCCGACGACTGGGAGGCCGACACGGTGCCCCTCGCGTCGCTGGTCCGCGGCTCGGGCAGCCGGCCGACCAGGCTGGTGCTGTTCCGCCGCCCGATCGAGCTCCGCTCGGAGACGCGCGGCGACCTGTCCGCGATGGTGCTCACGGTGCTCGTCGAGCAGGTCTCCGAGCTCCTCGGGCGGCCTCCGGAGGAGGTGGACCCGAGGTACGACCCGGACGAGGACGACTGAGCAGCCGACCCGGCCCGGTCGAGCGGCTCAGACGGCGCGCTTCTTCAGCTTGCGCCGCTCGCGCTCGGACAGCCCGCCCCAGATGCCGAAGCGCTCGTCGTGGCCGAGTGCGTACTCCAGGCACTCGTCCCGCACGTCGCAGGTGAGGCACACCCGCTTGGCCTCCCTGGTGGAGCCACCTTTTTCCGGGAAGAACGCTTCGGGGTCGGTCTGCGCGCACAGCGCGCGCTCCTGCCAACCGAGCTCCTCGGCGTCTCCGTCGAGTAGGTACAACTCTCGCACGGCTCTCGCCCTTTCGACCCGGAGACCTTTGGCAGGTCCCCTGCGTTGCCCTCTCCCAGGGCCTGTCCTGCACGCTAGTGGTGGCCGGCCGCCGGTCACCCGGCTCTCACCAGACGACCACCGGCGAACAACACTTAGGGAATTACACGCCTGTCGTACCCGCCGCGTCAAGCCCGGATCTGCTATAGGCGCCGACACGCCGGAGCGTTTGACGCAGGGCCGCCACCCCCACTAGAGGAGCCCTCATGACCATCCCCGCCCGGCCGCCCGGCCCCTCCTCCGAAAGGCGCGCGGACCGGCCGCTGCGGATCACCGTGCTGTCCGGCGGCGTGGGTGGCGCCAGGTTCCTGCAGGGGCTGCTGCACCTGCTAGGGCAGCCGGGCAGCACCCCGGCCGAGGTCACGGTGGTCGCGAACACCGGCGACGACATCTGGCTGCACGGGCTCAAGGTCTGCCCCGACCTCGACACGGTGATGTACACCCTCGGCGACGGCATCGACCAGGAGCGCGGGTGGGGGCGCACGGACGAGACCTGGCACGCCAAGGAGGAGCTGGCGGCCTACGGCGTCGAGCCGACCTGGTTCGGCCTGGGCGACCGCGACCTGGCCACCCATCTGGTGCGGACCCGGATGCTCGACGCCGGCTACCCCCTGTCCGCGGTCACCGCCGCCCTGTGCGAGCGCTGGCGCCCGGGGGTGCGGCTGCTGCCGATGAGCGACGAGCGCGTGGAGACCCACATCGTCGTCGACGACCCCGAGGAGCCGTCCGGGCGCCGCGCCCTCCACTTCCAGGAGTACTGGGTGCGGCTGCACGCGCAGGTGCCGGCCCGCGCCGTCGTCCCGGTCGGGCTCGACGCCGCCCGGCCGGCCCCCGGGGTCCTGGAGGCCGTCGAGGGCGCCGACGTCGTGCTGCTGCCGCCCTCCAACCCCGTCGTGTCCGTGGGCACCATCCTGGGCGTGCCCGGGGTCCGCGAGGCGGTACGGCGGGCGCCGGCCCCCGTGGTCGGCCTCTCCCCGGTCGTCGCGGGCAGCCACGTGCGCGGGATGGCGGCCCAGCTGCTCGCCGCGCTGGGCGTCGAGGTCAGCGCGGCCGGGGTCGCCGGGCACTACGGCGCCCGCGCCCGCGGCGGCGTGCTCGACGGCTGGCTGGTGGACACCCTCGACGAGGGGGACGTGGAGCGGGTCCGGGCCTCGGGGATCGCGTGCCGCGCCGTGCCGCTGATGATGACCGACCACGACGCGACGGCCGCGATGGCCCGCGCGGCCCTGGACCTCGCCCACGCGGTCGGTGAGCAGGGGCACGCGTGAGCGCGCGCCCCGGCACCGTCGCCGTGGTGCCCGTCGACGGCCTCCCCGAGGTCGCGCCCGGCGCCGACCTCGCCGCCCTCCTCGCCGGCGCGTGCGACCTGCGCGACGGTGACGTGCTGGTGGTCACCAGCAAGGTGGTCAGCAAGGCCGAGGGCCGGGTGCGCGCCGGCAGCCGTGAGGACGCCCTCGCGGGCGAGACCGACCGGGTCGTGGCGCGACGGGGGGCCACCTCGATCGTGCGGACCCCGCACGGCCTGGTGATGGCGGCGGCCGGCATCGACGCGTCCAACACCCCTGCGGGCACCGTCGTCCTGCTGCCCACGGACCCCGACGCCTCCGCACGGCGGCTGCGCGAGTCGCTGGCCGACCTCGCCGGCGCCAACGTCGCCGTGCTCGTCACCGACACCGCCGGTCGCGCCTGGCGCACCGGCCAGACCGACATCGCGATCGGGGCGGCCGGCCTCGAGGTCGTGCACGACCACGCCGGCCGGACCGACCCCCACGGCAACGCGCTCGCGGTCACCGCCCCCGCCGTCGCCGACGAGATCGCCGCCGCTGCCGACCTCGTCAAGCGCAAGCTCGACCGCAGGCCCGCGGCCATCGTCCGTGGACTGCCGGACCTGGTGCTGCCCGCCGGCCGGCACGGGCCCGGCGCCGCGAGCCTGGTGCGTCCCGAGAGCCAGGACATGTTCGGCCTCGGCGCGCGCGAGGCGGTGCTCACCGCCCTGGGCGGAGCTCCTTCACGCGGGTTCGGGGCGCCGGCCCACCCCGCCGAGCTGGCCGACGCGCTGGCCGCGCTCGCCGGTCCCGCGTCCGTCGTACGACGTGAGGGGGCGGTGGTCACCGTCCTGCTCGCCGGGACCGACGAGGCACGCGGAGTCGAGAGGAGCCGGCTGTCCACGGCGGCCACCGCCTTCGGGTGGCGCCCGGACCCCATCACGGACGGGGAGCATCTCCTGCGGTTCACCCGGCCCACTCCGTAGACTTCGGACAGAACGCAGCACCAGACGCCTCGGCGAGCCGGGCGGGCTGTCCCCTGACCAGCAGAGCCGGAGAGCAACCCACAACATGGCCAAGTCGAGCAAGGACCGGGACCGGCGCGCGGTCGTGGAGCAGATGCGCCGCGACCAGCAGCGCAAGGAGCGGCGTCGCACGGGCGCGGTCATCACCGTGTGCGCGGTCATCGGCGTCGGCATCATCGTCGCCGCCCTCGTGCCGGTCCTCAGGCAGGACCGGCTGGCCTCGGGCGACCTGGCGAGCATCGGCGCGAGCGCCGGCGCGGCAGGCTGCCGGCCCGTCGTGAAGAGGAAGGCGACCGGCAACCAGCAGCACCGGGCGGTGGGGACGAGGATCAGCTACCCCGACGCGCCCCCGGCCGACGGGCCGCACTACCCCACTCCCGCCGCGTTCGACCGCAAGTTCTACACCGCGGACGACCGCCCGGCCGTGGAGTACCTCGTCCACAACCTGGAGCACGGCTACACGCTGCTGTGGTACGACGACACGGTCGCCGGCGACAGGACGCAGCTCGCGCAGGTCCGGGCCATCTCGGCCAAGTTCGAGGGCACCAAGCTCACCGACAAGTTCATCGCCGCACCGTGGACGGACAAGGACGGGGGGGCGTTCCCGTCGGGCACCCACGTCGCGCTCACCCACTGGTCGACCGGAGGCGACCCCGCGGACGTGAGCAAGCAGCAGGGCGTATGGCAGTACTGCGCGAAGCCGAGCGGCTCGGCGGTGAGGACGTTCACCCAGGACTACCCCTACAGCGACTCGCCCGAGCCGCAAGGGGCCTGAGCGGCCCGGTTCGCTGACGTCCCGGTGGGATGCCCTGCGCCGTGGCCGCGGGGGCGAAGCGCGGAACGGGACGCCTCGGCGCCCCCCGGACCACGGCACGAGACGCCTCGGCGCCCCCCGGACCACGGAAGGGGACGCCTCGGCGTCAGCGGGGCGCGGGGACGTTGGTGCCGCAGGGGACGCGGTCGCCTCGGGCCACGGACGCGCCGGCCTCGACGTGGGCGCCGTCGCCCACGGTGACGCCGTCGAGGCGCACCCGCTCGCCGACGGTCGCGCCCGGCCCGACGACCGACCCCACCAGCTCGGCACCCGGCCCGACCCGGGCCCGGCCCATCACCACGCTGCCGAGGACCCGGGCCCGGGCGCCGACCTCCGCGCCCTGGACCACGACGGACCCGTCCGCGACCTCGGCGTCGGCGTCCACCCTCGCGGAGGGGTCCACCCTCGCGGAGGCGCCCTGCGCGGGCATGGCGGGGCTGGGGGCGGTGCCGAGGACCAGGTCACGCGACGCGGCGACGAGTGCGTCCGGGCTCCCGACGTCGCGCCAGTAGGCGCTCTCCACGTAGCCGACGACGAGGGCGCCGTTCGCGACGAGCCCGGGGAAGGTCTCGCGCTCCACCGACACGACCCGGCCCTCGGGGACCAGGTCGACGACGCGTCGCCGGAACACGTAGCAGCCGGCGTTGACCTGGCGGGTCACCGGATGCGGCGACTTCTCGATGAACCCGGTGACGCGTCCGGCCGAGTCCGTGGGGACGCACCCGAACGCGCGTGCGTCCCCGACCTCCACGAGGTGGAGGGACACGTCGACCTCCCGACCCTCGCGCCGGGTCTCGAAGTCCTCGAGCTGGGCGGGCAGGTCGTGTCCCGACAGCACGTCCCCGTTGAGGACCACCACGGCCCCGTGCGGGTCGTCGCCCAGGGCCGCCGCCACGTTGCGGATCGCGCCGCCGGTGCCCAGCGGCTCGACCTCCTGCACGTAGTCCAGCCGGAGGTCCCAGCGTCTGCCGTCGCCCAGCACCGGCTCGAAGAGGTCCGCGCGGTACGACGTGGCCAGCACCACGTGCCGTACGCCCGCGGCGGCCAGCCGGGCGAGCTGGTGCTCCAGGAACGGCACGCCGCCCACCTCGAGCAGGTGCTTGGGACGGTGCTCGGTCAGCGGCAGCAGCCGGGTCCCGAAGCCACCCGCCACGATCACCGCCTCCACGGGAGGACGCGACGACGGCTGGCTGGGCATGGGCGGAATCCTCTCATCCGGCCATGCCCAGCCGGCCGTACAGTGCCGCCATGCCCTCCCCCGCGACCTTTCCCGCGGCCCTCGCCGCCCAGCGACGGACCGACGGCGCCCGGCCGATGGTCACGTTCTACGACGACGCGACCGGCGAACGCGTGGAGCTGTCGGTCACGACGTACGCCAACTGGGTGGCCAAGACCGCGGGGCTGGTGCAGGACGAGCTGGACGGCGAGCGCGGCGGCCTGGTGCTGGTCGACCTGCCGACCCACTGGCTGGGAGCGGTCTGGCTGGGGGCGGCCTGGTCGCTGGGCATGGCGGTGACGGACGACCACACGCTCGCCGGCCGGGCGGACGTGGTGGTGTGCGGTCCCGACCGGGTGGCCGGGTACGCCGGGTCGCGGCCCGGCGGCCGTCAGGGGCACCCGCCGGTGGTCGCGCTGTCGCTCAGGCCGCTCGGCGGCCGGTTCACCGAACCGCTCCCGACGGGGATCACCGACTACGGGGCGGTGGTGCTCGCCCAGCCCGACGTCCTCATGGCCCTCGAGGAGCCCGAAGGCACGGACGTCGCCTGGCGCGACGCGGCCGGCACGGTGACCCAGGAGGAGCTCCTCGCGGAGGCCGGCGCGGCCACGGCGACGGCGGCGGGCGGGCGGCTGCTCACCGACCTCCCACCCTCAAGCCGCGAGGGCCTGGCCACCGTGCTGGCCCCGCTCGTCGGCGGCGGCGGCACGGTCTGGGTCCGCAACCCGGCCCCCGGCTCCTGGTCGGCGCGAGCCGGCCAGGAGCGGGTGACCGAGGTGCTGCGCGCCACCCGGTGAGCCGCGGGCCGCACCCTTCAGCCGATGAGGTCGAAGCGGCCCGTAGCGGCAGACAGGGTCCGCTTCGCACCGAACCCGCGGGGCGTGCCGGGCCGCAGCCAGAGCCTCCCGTTGCTGGTCTGGCGCATGACCAGGTCCGCGCGGCCGTCGCCGGTGAGGTCACCGGGTGACACGACGGTGCCGTAGGCCGGCATCACGGTGCCGATGCGCTTGCCTCCCGTGAGCCCACCGGGGCCGTTGCCGGGGTAGAGCATCAGCTTGCTGTCGGACTGGCGGATCACCGAGTCCGGCGCCCCGTCGCCGTTCCAGAGGCCGACGCCGATCTGCTGGCGACCGGGGAGCGCCGAGTGCGCGTCGTAGCTGGGAAGGAAGCCGGTCCTCCCGTTGCCGGGGTAGATCCGCATGTTCCTCCCGACCCGCTGGCCCATCAGGTCCGGCCTGCCGTCACCGGTCATGTCGCCCACGCCGGCGATCATGTGCACGGTCGCGAAGCTCGAGCGACTCATCAGCACCGGCCGACCGAGCCCTCCCGCCCCGTTGCCGGGGTAGAGGTACAGCAGGCCGGTGCGGCCGGACCGGGTGACGACGTCGGGCTTGCCGTCACCGTTCCAGTCGCCGACGTTGCGAACGAGGTCGGCGTGCCTGAACGACCGGCCGGTGCTGACCACGGCGTCGATCCGTGTCCCGCTGCCGCCGGAGCGCAGGATGTAGACCTTCTTGGTGGTGCGGTCCCGGGCCACCAGGTCCGGCGCGCTGCTCCCGGCGAGGCTGGTCACCCGGACGCGGCCGGCCCAGCCCCTCTGGTCGGCCGTCGCGAGCGCCCGGATCGTCGGCAGCTTCGCGTAGAGGTACCTGCCCGGGCACGCGGTCTGGCCCGCGTCGCGGTGGCCGCTGATCGCGTTGAAGTACCTGCTGGTGATCCACTGGTGGGTCGAGGACGCCTTGACCCCGTGCAGGCCCAGCTTCCACGCGAACAGCCGTCCGTAGGCAGCGAGCATGGCGGCACTGGGCTGCGCGATGTCGTAGTTGCCGATGGCCGACATTGCGAAGGAGTCGTCGTTGTAGCCGAGCGTGTGCGCGCCGACCACCGGACGGGCCACGCCGCCGTAGCGGCCCTCCCAGATGCGGCCGAAGCGGTCGACCAGGAAGTTGTAGCCGATGTCCGACCAGCCCCGCGACTGCGTGTGGTAGGCGTAGATGCCGCGCAGGATCGCCGGCACCTGGGCGGCGGTGTAGTTGTTGGCGTTGACCGTGTGGTGCACGAACCCGCCGTGCACCTCGCCGTAGTGCAGCGAGGCCCTGTCGCGCATCCGCTCGTCGGCGCCCCACTGGGCGCGGGAGTAGATCGTCGGCCTGGGGGTCACGGCGGCCGCGCTCAGGGCCGCGGTGCCCTCGGCTCCGGTCGTCGTGGCGGACGGCTGCGCCCCCGTGCCGGTGGAGGCCCCGTCGGCGGAGCCGGTGCCGGTGGAGCCCGTGTCGATGCCAGGTGCCTCGACCCGTGACCGCTGCCGACCCGGGTCCACCAGGGACAGCTGCATGCCCGCCGGCGCCTTGCCCGAATCGGTCAGCGCCTTGACCTGGAGCTCGTCGACGGCCCCGACGTAGATCGGGTCGGTTCCGGGGGTGGCGGCCCTCCCCTCGGCGCTGCTGGGGTCCGGCCCCTCGTCCTGGTGGTAGGGCACCTTCATCCAGCCCGACCAGGTCCCGCCCTTCTCTGTGCGCACCGACACCGTGATGGTGCCGTCGGGCACCTTCGCGCCCGCTGCCCAGGTGACGCCGACGGTGGCCAGGCCCTGCACCGGCTGCGGGGAGGAGAGCACGGCCAGGCCGGCGTCCTTCAGAGTGCCGTCGGCGGTCCCCGCGGCCCCCGTGCCGGCCGACGCGAGGGCGACGCCCTCGCGGTGGCTCAGGGGACGTGCGGCGGACTCAGCGGTGGGCTGGGCCAGCGCGCGCACGCCCGCCCTGGTCACTCCGGACAGCGGCACCTTGGCCACGGTCGGGCGCACCGGAGCGGTGGCCACCAGCGACCGGCGCGGACCGGTGTCGGCGACGCCGGTCGCCCGGGTCGCCCCGGCCGAGGTCCGGGCCGACGCCTGGGCCGACGCCTGGGCCGAGGCGGGAGGAGCGACGATGTCGATCGTCACCAGGTTGGCCGCCGGGGCGGCCACGGCGGCGACCACACCGAGCACCAGGGTCTGCTGGCACAGGAGCACGAGGCGGCTTCTGTCGTGAGGCATGCGGAGGTACTCCTGAAGGGACGGCATTCACATGAGTACCAAATGTCACATCCGTAACAGGGGGCTGCAAGGGGTTCCTGGCAACTACAATCGTGTAGTTCGCTGTGCTGTCTGCTCTGTGCCTTCTGCGCTCGCTCCGCTCGCGCCTGTCCGGCGCGCTCGAGGGTCGTGCCTTCCCTCCCTCGCTCGGCGGCTCCCCCGCTGCGCTCCTCCGCCGCCTCGCTCGGTCGGTCCAGGCGCGACCGCGCGCCGGACGCTGCCCCGACGCCGCTGGTTGAGGTGCCCGAGCCCCCAGGGGCGAGGGCCTCGAAACCTGGAGAGCTTCGAGCGATAGCCGTCCGGCGACCACCGCGGCGCGCCGCGCGAGCGGAGCGAGCGCCATCGACAGCGTCCGGCGTGCGGTCTGCTCTGGACCGACGAGGGCGAAGCGACGAAGGAGCGAGTCCCGAGGAGGGAAGAGCAGACCCCCGAGCGCGCCGGACAGCGCGAGCGGAGCGAGCGCAGAAAGCACAGCCTGCCCGAAGCGGAGCGAGCGCAGAAAGCACAGAGTCAGATGTCGGCGCCGAGCTCCTCGTCGGAGTCGTCGACGTCCTCGCTGTCCTCGGAGTTCACGTCGTCGCCGTCGTCGTCGTACTTCAGGTAGGCGATGCCCTCGTCCACCGGACCGTCGAAGCCGAGCGCGCCCTTCTCGAGGATCAGCACCCGGTCGCACACCTTCCGGACCGACGCCGGTGCGTGGCTCACGTAGAGCATGGTTCGCCCCTCGGAGCGGATCTCGTCCATGCGGGCCATGCACTTGCGCTTGAAGGGCCGGTCCCCCACCGCGAGCACCTCGTCGACGAGGAAGATGTCGCAGTCGGTGTGCACCGCCACGGCGAAGCCGAGTCGGGAGAACATCCCCGACGAGTAGTTCCCGACCGGGGTGTCCAGGAACCTGCCGATGTCGGCGAACTCCACGATCTGGCCGAACTTGCGGTTCGTCTCCGCCTCGCTCATCCCGAGGATGGCCGCGTTGAGGTAGACGTTGTCGCGGCCCGTCAGCTGCGGGTGGAAGCCGGCGCCCGTGGCGATCAGACCGGCGATCCGGCCGCGGGTCAGCACCCGTCCCGCGTCCGGCTTCATCACCCCGCTGACCAGCTTGAGCAAGGTGCTCTTGCCCGAGCCGTTGAGCCCCATCACCCCCACCGACTCGCCCTGCTCGATGGAGAACGAGACGTCCTTGACGGCGTCGAAGGTGTCGCTGATCTGCTGGCGGCGCATGGCCGCGATGGTGATCTGCTTGATCGTGCGGTGGTAGCGCATCGTGAACCGCTTGGTCGCGTGCTCGCAGACGATGGACTGGGTCATGTCAGCGTCGCCCCGATCTCACAGGCGCTCCGCGAACTTGCCCTCGAGCCGGCTGAACGCGACCTGGCACAGCACCAGGATGACCAGCGACGCGGCGAGCATCACCCAGCCGAGCAGGAACACGTGGTGGGGCAGGTCGGGGAACCCGACGGACGCGGGATTGCCGTGGTCGAGGCAGATGTTCGACTTGGTCGGGCAGTCGGGAAGGGTCGGGATCCAGAAGCAGCGCTGGATCAGCAGGACGCCGATGGTCAGCGGGTTGGCCAGGTAGGCGTCGTAGAACCCGGTGCCGTGGATGGAGCTCGTGGCCAGCTTCGAGAAGGGGTAGATCATCGGCACGATCCAGTGCGTGAAGATCATCAGCGTCGAGACGATGTTCTGGAAGTCCTTGAAGAACACGTTCATCGCCGAGAAGAGCAGCGCCAGCCCGGTGCCGAGCACCGTGATGATCGCGTATCCGAGGATCCCTGCGAAGATTCCCTGCGGGTCGGGCTTCCACCCGACCGCGACGGACCCCACGAACAGGATCACCAGCTGCGGGAACGTGTGCACGGCGGAGACCAGCACCGACGCCACCGGGAACATCTCGCGGGGCATGGCCATCTTGCGCACGATCGTCTTGTTGCGCACGATCGAGCGGGTCCCTGAGGAGAAGGTCTCGGTGAAGAAGCTGATCCCGACGATGGCCGCGAACATGTGGACCGCGAAGTTCGGGACGGACTTGTGCAGTCCCAGCACCAGGCCGATCACGAAGAAGTACATGCAGAACCGCACCAGCGGCTGCACGTAGGACCACATGAGCCCCAGGACGGACCCCTGGTAGCGGGCCTGGATCTCCTTCTGCACGATGAGCTTGAGCAGGTAGCGGCGCCGGAACACGTCGAGCAGGCCACCACCGGCGAACGGCGGGGCCAGCGGCGCGTCCACCGTCCGTGGCGGCACGGTCCGCACGGGGTCTGACTGGGCGGTCACACGTTCTCCCGACTGGCGGAGGCCTCGAAGGTCTTCGCCCACTGGTCCGGTGAGGTGATGTCCGGCAGGGCCTGGCGGTACTCGCGAGCCAGCCGGGGCCACTCGCGGTACAGCCGCTGGTGGATCTCCAGCGTCCGCCGGAGCAGGCTGCGGAACTCCTCGGGGTCGCGCTGGTGCCACGAGGCGCTGCCGCCGTCCGGCATGGAGACGACGACCGAGTCGAACTGCGAGATCATCCACCACTTGGCGTCCAGCGCCGCCAGCCGCGCCTCCGGGAACGCCTTGGACAGCTCGCGCCTGGGCAGCCCCTGGCGCACGGCGCTGGTGGCCGCCGACAGCAGCTGGCCGACCCGGCCCTTCGGCAGCGTCGGGTCCTGCCCGCGCTTGGGCGGCTTCTCCCGCCGCACGGGCGGGAAGGCGTCGGGGTCGGGGGACGTCTGCGCGTCGGGGTACGTGCTGCGCAGCGCGCGCAGCTCGGGCAGCTTCGTGGTGAGCTCGCGGTGCAGGATGTCCGGCCCGGCGAGGACGTCCTCGAGCGCCAGGTGGCGCAGCTCCGCGGTGGAGTACTGCAGGGCGAACAGGTGCTTCACCTGGTGGTTGAAGCTCTCGCGCACGATCCGGCCTCCCCGCTCGTACGGCGAGTGCAGCAGCGCGGCGATCATCCGGTTGCGCTGGTGGAAGTAGGACTGCCAGTCCAGCGCGTCGTTCTTGTCGCTCCACGGGATGTGCCACACGGCCGTCCCCGGCAGGCTGACGGTCGGGAAGCCCGCGTCGCCCGCGCGCACGCCGTACTCGGAGTCGTCCCACTTGATGAAGAGCGGGAGGCTGAGCCCGACCGTGCGCAGCACCTCGGTCGGGATCAGGCACATGAACCACCCGTTGAAGTCCACGTCGATGCGCCGGTGGAGCCACCGCGCCGAGCGCAGGTTGCGCTCGGCGAAGTCCCAGTCCGTGAACACCGTGGGGGGCGAGGTCCACCAGAAGCGGTAGCGGTCGATGATCTCCCCGAAGCTGTGCAGCCGGGACTTCGCGTAGAGGCTGAACATGTGGCCGCCGACGATCGTCGGGCGCCGGCACAGGTCCCCGAAGGTGACCGCTCGCACGATGCTCTCGGGCTCGCACACCACGTCGTCGTCCATGCACATCATGTACGTCGACCGGTCGGCCTCGAGGGTCTCGAGCTGGGAGCGGGCGTAGCCGCCCGAGCCGCCCATGTTCCCCTGCTCGATGATGCGCAGCTTGTCGCCGAGCGCGTCGCGGGCCGCAGGGAAGCGCGGGTCGTCGGCGACCTTCCTGGTGCCCTGCTCGGCGACGATGACCTCGTCGAGGACCGACTGCACGTCCTCGTCGCCGCCGATCTGTGCGAGCAGGTCCGAGCAGAAGTCGGGGCGGTTCATCGTGGTGATCCCGATGGTCACCGACCCGGGGTGGGCCCGCTCCGCCGGCACGTCGGCGGCCCAGGCGGCCTCCTCGAGGACCGCGCCGTCGGGACCGGCGACGATGTCGAACCAGTACCAGCCCCCGTCGGCGAAGGTGGCCAGCGACAGGTCGAAGGACAGGTCGACGGCGTCGTCGCCGTCGACCGTCGCGTCGTCGACCCGCTGCGCCCGGCCGTCGGGCATCGAGCGGTAGACGATGACCGTGGCGTCGTGCCCGCTCAGCCGCACCGAGAGCGTGACCTGCGAGACCACCGTCCACATCCGCCAGTAGCTGGCCGCGAAGGCGTTGAAGTAGGTGCCGAACGAGACCCGGTCGGACTCGTGGACGCGGTAGCGCCGCCGGCCCAGCACCGCGTGCGGGTCCGGCTCGGCCTCGGCGTTGGGCTCCGCCGGCGGGATCTTCCCGCGCTGCTTGAGGGTCAGGCCGATGGTGTTGACGTCGAGCTGGGCTCGGTCAGGGTCGACGTACAGGGGAAGGACGTCGGTGTCCCGTGAGGAGGGCAGCACGACACGCTGCAGCACGCGGCGTACGGTGTCGCTGCTCGAGCCCGGAGGGCTCATGGGGCTCTGGCTGGGAGACTCGCTCACTCGTCGACCTCTCCGCTCTGCAGGCCCGCCCCGTCCGCGAAGTACGGCTTGAGCCTGTTGTCGTACATGGACAGCGCCGAGCCGATGGCCATGTGCATGTCGAGGTACCTGTAGGTGCCGAGCCGGCCACCGAACAGCACCATCGGCTCCTTGCGGGCGAGCTCGCGGTAGCGCAGGAGCTTCTCGCGGTCCTCGGCGGTGTTGACCGGGTAGTAGGGCTCGTCGCCCTTCTCGGCGAAGCGGGAGTACTCGCGCATGATCACCGTGCGGTCCCCGGGGTAGTCCCGCTCGGGGTGGAAGTGACGGAACTCGTGGATCCGGGTGAAGGGCACCTCCGGGTCGGGGTAGTTCATCACCGAGGTGCCCTGGAAGTCCCCGGTCGCGACGACCTCGCGCTCGAAGTCCAGGGTCCGCCAGGACAGCTCGCCCTCCGAGCTGCCGAAGTATTCGTCGACCGGCCCGGTGTAGACGACCGGGACCTTGCCGACGTAGTCGTCGCGCACGTCGATGAAGTCGGTGTCGAGACGGACCTCGATCCGCTCGTCCTCGGCCATCCGCTGCAGCCAGGCGGTGTAGCCGTCCACCGGAAGACCCTCGTAGGTGTCGTTGAAGTAGCGGTTGTCGTAGGTGTATCGCACCGGCAGCCGGCTGATGATGTCCGGGGAGAGCCTCTCGGGGTCGGTCTGCCACTGCTTGGCGGTGTAGTGCGCGATGAACGCCTCGTAGAGCGGACGGCCGATCAGCGAGACACCCTTCTCGACGAAGTTCTCGGGCTCCTTGCCGCCGAGCTCGGCGGCCTGCTCCCTGATCAGCGCCCGCGCCTCGTCGGGGCTGTAGGCGGCGTCGAAGAACTGGTTGATGGTGCCCAGGTTGATCGGCATCGGGAAGACCTGCCCACGGTGGCTGGTGTACACGTGGTGCTGGTAGCCGGTGAAGTCGGTGAAGCGGTTGACGTAGTCCCAGACCCGCTTGTTGGAGGTGTGGAACAGGTGCGCGCCGTAGCGGTGCACCTCGATGCCGGTCTCCGGGTCCGCCTCGCTGTACGCGTTGCCGCCGATGTGGGGTCGCCGCTCCAGCACGAGCACCTGCAGACCGAGGTCTGCGGCACAGCGTTCGGCGATCGTCAGTCCGAAGAACCCGGATCCGACGATGACGAGGTCAGCGTTCAACACGACTCCTGTGAGAGGCAAGCGGCGCTCAGTCTATCGGTCGGCGCACGGTCGCCCGGCCAGCCACACGGCCGCGCCACCTGCCGGCTTCCCGTCAGCGGAGCCGCCCTCGGCGGTTCGCGATCAGCGCCCGGTAGGCGCGCGTCCGGAGCGCCTCCGGCACCAGACGGTAGCCGCCGCGAACGACCACGTTGCGGACGTACTGCCTTCGGGTCGTGATCCCGAGCTGCCGGAACCGGCGCTGGACCGCGAGCTCCGAGCGCAGCAGCCGGCGCCCTCCGCGCCGGGCGTAGGCGCCGGCCCCCACGCGGTAGCAGACCAGCGGCTCGGCGAGGTTCGCCGGCCGCGCGCCGGCATCGAGCATCCGGGCGAAGAGCAGGTAGTCCTCCATCAGCGCCATGTCCGTGTACCCGCCGGCCGCCTGGACGGCGCTGCGCCGGTACACCACCGTCGGGTGGTTGAAGGGGTCCCGGAAGGCGATGACGCGGCGGATCACGTCGGGGTCCGTCGGCGGCGTCCGGTGCCCGACCACGTCGTCGACCGACGAGCCGAACTCGACCAGACCGCTGCCGACGATGTCGGCACCCGCCTCCACGAGGGGCACCTGCTTCTCGAAGCGTGTGGGCAGGCTCACGTCGTCGGCGTCCATGCGGGCCACGATCTCGTGCGCGCACGCGGCCAGGCCCTGGTCCAGTGCCGGGCCCAGCCCGACGTTGCGCGCCAGCTTCACGTGCTCCACGGGCACCGGGCTGTGCGCGACGAGGTCGGCCAGGGTGGCGGCCAGGCCGTCGGGCACCGGGCCGTCCTGGACGAGCACCACCTGGTCGGGACGCCGGGTCTGCTCGTGCACGCTCGAGACGAACGCCTCGCGCAGGAAGCCGGGGTCATCGCGGCGCCACACCGCCAGCAGGAGGGAGAAGGGCTCCGGCTCACGGGAGGAGGGATGGTCCTCGGCGACGCCGGCGTGCGGGGACCAGCCGGCCTCGCGCAGCACCGCGCCGTTGGACCGGGGGCGGGTGGTGGCGCCGACGACCAGCCCGCGCGCCAGCCCACGCACCAGCGTGCGGCGGTCCTGGGAGCGGGCGAACGTCCGCGCCCAGCGCCGGCCCGTGGAGCCGGCGTAGAGGACCTTCTCGGTCGGTGACAGACCGGGCGAGCGCGTGAACAGCCAGACCTTGTTGCGGACCTCGAAGAAGAACCGCTCCCCGGGGTCGGCGTCCGTCGACCCGAATGTGCGCGTCCTGTGCTCCACCAGGCTGTCCCGCACGTAGAGGCCCACCCGGCCGCGCAGCAGGCGCGTGGAGTACTCGAAGTCGTCGTTCCACAGGAAGTAGTCGGCGATCGGCAGCCCGCGCTCGCGGACCACGTCGGCGTCGCACATGAGCGACACGAACGACGCCGAGCGGATCGGGACGCAGCCCGCCCTCTCTGCGGCGGCCCGCTCGCTCGCCGTCGCACCCGGCCGCGCGCGCGGCGTGTTCATCGGATGGTCGCGCCCGTCGGTCCACACCACCCGGCTGGCCAGCACCGCGGGCCGGCGGCCCGGGCTCCCGGAGCGTCCGGAGGGGTACGTCGACCAGGCGCCGACCAGCCGCTCCGCGGCCGTCGGGGTGGGCACGGTGTCGTCGTCGAGCAGCCAGAGCAGGTCCGGCTCGAAGGTGAGGGCACGCTCCATGCCGGCGGCGAACCCTCCGGCGCCGCCGGTGTTGCGGGACAGCCGCACGGTCTCGAGGTCCGCGTGCTCGCGCTCGAGGAGGTCGGCGGTCCCGTCGGTGCTGGCGTTGTCGACCACGACGATGCGAGCCGGTGGGAGCGTCTGGGCCCGGAGGGCGGCGAGCGACTCGGCGAGCAGGTCACGCCTGTTCCAGGTCACCACCACCGCGACGACATCGGGCGCGCCGCGAGAAGGGTCACCGGCGCTCACAGGGCGCCACCCTACCGACCGGACGTGCGCCGGAGGCCGGCGCACTCGCTCGGCGGCGAGCGGCCGCCTCGCTGGTCGAGGTGCCAACGCGCGCGTTGGTTGAGGTGCCGAGGCGCGCGTTGGTTGAGGTGGCGAGGCGCTAGCCGAGGCCTCGAAACCACGGTCACGTCCGCGCGCAGGCTGCCCGCGGCCGGGTCCGCGCGCACGTGCGGGTGGTTTCGAGGCCCTCGCCCTGGGGGCTCGGGCACCT
>JAICKK010000104.1 GCA_025927955.1 Nocardioidaceae bacterium | reverse complement strand
GGTGAAGGCCGCGTAGTCGCTGTCGCGGGCCGCCACGAGACCGCCGGGACGGCACACCCTACGCATCTCCCGGAGCGCCCCGACCGGGTCGCCGAGGTGCTGGAGCACCTGGTGGGCGTGGACGACGTCGTAGCCGGCGTCGGGCAGCGTGAGCGCCTGGGCGTCGCCCACGACCAGGTCGACGTTGCCGGTGCCCCGCCGCGCGGCCTCGGCCCGGGCCAGGTCCAGCGCGTCCTCCGTGCGCTCCAGGGCGGTGACCGACCCGGTCGGTCCGACCAGGTCGGCCAGGTCCATGGTGAGGGTGCCCGGGCCGCAGCCGACGTCGAGCAGCCGCATCCCGGGCTCGAGCAGCGGCAGCAGGTAGCCGGCCGAGTTCCCCGCCGTACGCCACCGGTGGGAGCGCAGCACGGACTCGTGGTGCCCGTGGGTGTACTCGGCGGTCATCGGCCCAGGGCGTGGTTCTCGAACGTCGCCGGCTCGTGCAGCAGGTGCGCGCGGCTGAAGGGCCACACGATCGCCCAGACCTTCCCGACGACGTCCTTCTCGGGGACCGTGCCCCCACCGGGCAGGTCCTGGTGGAACCGCGAGTCCTCGCTGTTGCCGCGGTTGTCGCCCATCACCCACAGCCGGCCCTTGGGCACCGTCACGTCGAACGGGCGGTCGGAGGGAGCGGCGCCCTTGGCGATGTAGCTGCGCTCGTTGAGGGGCGTCCCGTTGACGGTGACCCGCCCGCGGCTGTCGCAGCAGGCGACGTGGTCCCCGCCGATGCCGATCACCCGCTTCACGAGGTGGCCGCCGGTGGGGTAGAGCCCGATGTCGGAGAGCACCTTCTGCACGGGGTTCAGGTGGGTGACCCCCTCGCTGCCGAGCCAGCGACCGCCCGGGTCGTCGAAGACGACCACGTCTCCGCGCTGCACGTGCCCGGTCCAGTAGGAGATCTTCTGCACCAGGATCCGGTCGTTGTCGACGAACAACGGGCGCATGGACCCCGACGGCACGAAGAACATCTGCACGAAGAACGTCTTGATGACCGCGGAGACGACCAGTGCCAGGACGAGGAGCAGGACGGTCTCCGCCCACACCGGGAGGGACCGGGTCCTGCGCGTGCGACCTGCGGCACGGTCCCCAGGGCTCATGCGCCCGACTCTATGCGACGGCTCCCGGGTCCCGTTGAGAGACCGGTGAGAGCCGGCTGAGAAGCGTGTCGGGGGGTTCCGGGGCGCGGCGATGGGGGCCGGTGACCCTCGGACCGACCCGCCGCCGGCTCAGCCGGGCTGGCCCATGTCCGGCATCCCTCCGGCCGGTGGCCCGTCGGTGCCGCCACCGGGGCGGGGCGCGCCCCCGGGTGCGTCGGCGTCGTCGGGATCGCGTGCCAGCGGGTTCTTCTCCGGCTGGAGGTCCTCGGGCAGCTTCTCGTCCGGCACGAGCTGGTCGTCGTCGGGGCCGGAGGCGCCGTCGGAGCCGGACGCGGGGCTGGCGGGGGTGGCGGGGGACTCGCTCATGGGCGGTTGGTACCCGCGACGTCGCGGTGGCAACCGTGGCCCGCGATGCCGTGCCCGGGGGTCTCGGCCCGGGAGGGAGCGGCCTCCCGGGCCGAGGCTGTGACCCTGCCCGACGTGATCGGCGCCGAGCAGGGGGCATCGGGTGGTGTCATCGGCGCCTCTCGGCGCCGGTGTGCAAGGGGTTCGTCCTCGGGGCCGCGGCGGATGGGTGGTCTTCCGGGAAAGGCCGTCCCGGCCCACGGTCACCCTGCGGGGTTGCGGGGTTGCGGGCATACTTCAAGTCGGCCGTGTCGGACCCCGCTCGGGTCGCGAGGCGGACGCGTCGAGGGGGAGGGACCATGAGCCATCGGGCCGGCCGGCGTGCTGGCGCCGGCCTGCTGCTCGCCGCTCTCGTCCTCGGGCTCGCCGGATGCTCCGACGACCCCGGCGCCCTCACCGCGACGTCGTCCGGTGCGGTGCAGACCCCACCCGGCGGTTCCTCGGGCGGGTCCGCGGGCGGCTCGTCACCGGGCGCGTCCCCCAGTCCCGCCGACGCTCGCGGCAGTGCCCTGCCGACGAGCTTCGCGGTCCCCGACCCCGGCCCGCTCCGGCGCCCGCTGCTCACCGCCGACGTGCTGGTCACCTCGACGCGGCGGATCCCGGACGCGGTCCGGGCGCGCGTGCGCCACGTCCGCGGCGTGCGGGCGGCGTTCGCGATGTCGGTGGCGTCGGTGTCCACGAACGGCAGGACGCTGACCGTCGCGGGCGGCGACCCCGGCCGGTTCCGCCGCTTCACGGGGTGGCAGACCGCCCAGTCCGGCGCCGTGTGGTCACGCGTCGCCGCCGGCGAGATCGCGGTCGACCCCTCGCTCCCGCCTCGCCTGGTGGACCGCGGCGGCTACCTGCGGCTCGGTGCCGCCCAGGACGCACCCCGCGTGCACGTGGGCGCCTACGCGCCGCTGGTGCGGCAGATCTCCGCGTTCGTCAACCCCAGGCGCGCCCACCAGCTGGGGATGCCCGTGGACAACGCCCTGCTGGTCTCCACCGGCACCGTGACCCCGTCAGCGGTCCGCGCCGCGCTGCACAGGGTCGTGGGATCGCGGGCGACCCTGCAGACCCTGGCGCTCGAGTTCGACGTCGCGACCCCGCGGACCGCGGTGCTCAGCGGCAGCTCGGTGACCAGCCGGGTGGGCACGTTCAGCTACACCGCCCACCCGAACGGCACGGTCACCCCCGACCCGGGGTGGGTGCGCTCCTACATCCGCACCGAGACCGTGCCGATCCTCGGCCGGGTCACCTGCAACAAGGGGATGCTGCCGCAGCTGCGGGCGGCCCTGGAGGAGGTGGTGCGGTCCGGTCTGGCCGCGCAGATCCATCCCGGCGAGTACGGCGGGTGCTACTACCCGAGGTTCATCTCCTACGACCCGGCGAAGGGGCTGTCGCTGCACTCGTGGGGGATCGCGGTCGACCTCAACGTGCCGGGGAACCAGCGCGGCACGGTCGGTCAGATGGACCGGCGCGTCGTGGCGATCTTCAAGAGGTGGGGCTTCGCCTGGGGTGGCGACTGGAACTACACCGACCCGATGCACTTCGAGATGGCCAAGGTCGTCGACGTGGGCAGCGGCTGAGACGGCCCTGCCTCGTGCGGGTCAGACCCGGTTGTGGTGCTCGACCACCCGCCGTGCCACCTCGCGCAGCTTGAGGTTCATGTCCTGGGAGGTGCGGCGCAGCAGCTCGAAGGCCTCCTGGTCGGAGATCTTGTGGAAGGCCATCATCAGACCGATGGCCTTGCCGATCTCGCGGTTGCTCTCCAGCCCCTCCCGCAGGGTCGCGGCGGCCTGGCGCTCGTGGGCCGCGGTCAGGGTCCGGTTCACGAACGAGGCGAGCACGATCCCCTGCTGCACCGAGGTGTCGGTGAGCGCCCCGGCGGTGTCGGAGAACAGGTTGAGCGCACCCGTCACGCCCTCGGCGGCCCGGAGCCGGAACCCGGCCATGCCCCGCACGGGCGTCTGGGCGAGCACGCGCTGGGTCAGCCGTGGCCACGGCGTCTCGCCCATCAGGTCGGGCTCCCGGTAGACCGACTCGTCCAGGATCGCGTCGAGGCACGGCCCCTCGCCCAGCTCGCGCTCGTAGGCGTCGATCGTGCCCGCGATGTCGTCGCTCGACGCGACGCTGACGAACCGGTCCCCGCGTCGCAGCATCAGGCTGGCGTGGTCACAGCCCGAGACGACCTGCGGCGCGGCCCGGACGACGGCGAGGTACGTCGCCTCGAAGTCGTCGGAGGCGTACACCATCTCCGCGAGGGTATGGAAGGCCTCCCAGGTCGAGTCGCCGGAGCCGGCGCGCGAGGAGCCGTCGTCCATGTGGTGCTCCTCCTACCCGAAGGGACCCGTCCTGTCGGTCTCAAGACGCCGCGTCATTGTGCCATGCCGGGGACCGCGCGCACGCGGGTCGGACCGGGCAGCGCCTACCCTGGTCCCACCCCGTCCCGGACGTCAGGAGCCGCTCGATGCGTTCTGTCCAGGTCGGCAGGCTCGAGGGTCCCGCCGGCGTCGAGGTGGTCCAGGCGCCCGAGCCGACCGCCGGTCCCGGGCAGGCGCTGGTCGAGGTGCACGCGCTGGGCGTGAGCTGGCCGGACCTGCTGCAGACGCGCGGGGAGTACCAGCTGCGGCCGGACCCGCCCTTCCAGCTCGGTGTCGACTTCGCCGGCGTGGTGCGCGAGGCGCCGGACGGCTCCGGCGTGGCCCCCGGCGACCGGGTCGCCTGCTGCCTGCCGTACGGCGGGGGCGCCGACCTCGTCGCCGTGCCCGTCGACGCGGTCCTCCCGCTGCCGGGGCCGGTGGGCTTCGTGCCGGCCGCGGCGCTGCCCATGAACTACCTGACCGCGCAGTTCGCGCTCGGCACCCGGGCGCAGCTGCGGGCGGGCGAGACGGTTCTGGTGCACGGCGCCGCCGGCGGGGTCGGCACCGCGTGCCTGCAGGTCGCCCGCGGACTCGGGGCCCGCACCGTCGCCGTCGTCTCGACCCCGGAGAAGGCGGACTTCGCGCGCTCGCTGGGCGCCGACCACGCCGTGCTGGTCGACGGCTTCCTCGGAGCGGTCAGGGAGCTGACCGGCGGGACCGGCGTGGACGTCGTGGTCGACGTGGTCGGCGGGGACCGGATGACCGACTCGCTGCGGTCGCTGGCACCGCTGGGCCGGCTGCTGGTCGTCGGCTTCACCGCGGGCCGGATCCCGGAGGTCAGGGTCAACCGCCTGCTGCTCAACAACATCGACGTCCGGGGAGTGGGCTGGGGCGCCTACGCCCTGGTCCGGCCCGGGTTCATGCGCGAGCAGTGGGACGCGCTGCTGCCCATGCTCGCGTCCGGCGTGGTGGACCCCCCGGTGGGCACGACGTACCCGCTCGAGGAGGTGTCGCGGGCGCTCACCGACCTCGAGCAGCGCCGGGTGCTCGGCAAGACGGTGCTCACCCTGCGCGGTGAGCACCGGCCCGCCCCTCAACCGGCGTAGCGGTCCACGAGCCGGTCCATGAGCGCGTCGACGTGCGGGTCGACGCGCCGCCGAGCCTCCTCCTCGTCGTGCCACGCGACGATCTCGCGGGCGCCCTGCTCGAACGTCGTGGTGGCCACGAAGTCCGGCACGACGCTGCGGACCAGGCTGTTGTCGAAGACCATCGAGTGCGCCTTGTCCCCGAGCAGGCTCGCGCCCCAGTCGGCGTCGACCGCCGCGATCGCGTCGGAGGGGACGTGCACGACGTCCGCCTCGACGCCCGCGGCGGACGCCAGCGCCCGGGCGACCTGGTCCCAGGTCAGCACGTCGTCCGAGGTGAGGTGGAAGGCCGCGCCCAGCGTGCGCGGGTGGCCCAGCAGCGGCACGAACCCGCGGGCGAAGTCGCGGTGGTGGGTCAGCGTCCACAGCGACGTGCCGTCGCCGTGCACCACCACCCTCTTCCCCTGGCGCATCCGCTCGACGATCGTCCATCCCCCCTCGAACGGCACGGACGTCCGGTCGTAGGTGTGGGAGGGCCGCACCACGGTGACGGGGTAGCCCTCCTCGCGGTACAGAGTGGTGAGCAGGTCCTCGCAGGCGATCTTGTCCCGGGAGTACGACCAGTGGGGGTTGCGCAGGGGCGTGGACTCGGTGACCGGCAGCCGCTCGGGAGGGGTCTGGTACGCCGAGGCCGAGCTGATGAACACGTACTGCCCGACCCGCCCGCGGAACAGGTCGGTCCTGGCCCTGACCTGGTCCGGCGTGAAGGCCAGCCAGTCGACGACGACGTCGTAGCGACGCCTCCCGACGGCCTCGCGCACCGAGTCGATGTCGCCGACGTCGCCGACGAGCCGGTGCACCTGCGCCGGCAGCGGTCGCAGCGTGCTCGTCCCCCGGTTGAGCACGGACAGGTCGATGCCCTGCTCGACCGCCTGCCGGGAGCAGGCCGAGCTGATGATGCCGCTGCCGCCCAGGAAGAGCACGCTGAGGTCGCTCACCCGAGGAACCTAACGCGCGGCGGCCGAGGACCTGCCGACAGGGAGGGAGCCGGTCTCCAGTCGGGTCGCTCTTCGGCGCGCGGCTCGGCCCGCTCGGTGGCCTCTTCGCGGCGGTCGCCGTCGCCCCTGGGCTGGTCCCGCGGCTCTGCTCCTGCGACCGGCGCTACCCGACGGACTCCGGGTGCCGCTCGACGTACGCCTTCACGAACGGGCACTCGGCGACCACCCGCAGGCCCTCCTCGCGTACGGCGTCCAGGGCGGCGCGCACGAGCACCGACCCGACGCCGCGGCCCTCGAACGCGTCGTCGACCTCGGTGTGGGTGAACACGACCCGGTCGTCGTGGCGGCGGTAGGCGGCGAACCCGGCGACCACGCCGGCCTCGTCGACCGCCTCGAACCGGCTCTTCTCGCGGTCGTCGCTGACGGTGACGGGTGCCCGGTCGCTCATGTCCCGATGGTGCCACGCGCGCCCCCGGCCTCCGTGAACGCCCGGCTGTACCCTGGCGCGCGTGACGATCCTCGACGACGCCCGTCCCGGCATGGACCCCGACATCCGCCCGCAGGACGACCTCTTCCGGCACGTCAACGGCCGCTGGCTGGAGAGCACCGAGATCCCCGCCGACCGGTCCGCCTGGGGCGCGTTCGCGATCCTGGCCGACCAGGCCGAGCGGCAGGTCCGGGAGATCATCAGCTCGCTGGCCGCCGGGTCGCACCCCCACGGGTCCAACGCCCAGAAGATCGGCGACCTCTACGCGAGCTTCATGGCCGAGGAGCGCATCGAGGAGCTCGGCGCCGACCCGGTGCGGGCCGACCTCGAGCGGGTCGCCGGCCTGTCCGACATGACCGAGCTGGCCCGGTTCGTCGGCGGCCTGGAGAGGCGCGGTGGCAGCGGGTTCTTCGGCGCCTACGTCAACACCGACGACCGGGACGCCGACCGCTACGTCGTCAACCTGGTGCAGGGCGGGATCGGGCTGCCCGACGAGTCCTACTACCGCGAGGACAAGTTCGCCGACATCCGCACCGCCTACCTCGAGCACGTCGAGCGGCTGTTCACGCTCGCCGACGTGCCCAGCCCCGCGGAGGCCGCGCAGCAGGTGCTCGACGTCGAGGCCCGGCTGGCCCGGGGCCACTGGGAGCGGGCCGAGACCCGGGACCGGCAGAAGACCTACAACCTGACCTCCTACGCCGACCTGAGGGCGCTCGCCCCGGCGCTGGACTGGGACGTCTGGGCGGCGGCGCTCGGTGCCGGCGAGGCGACGCTCGCCGAGACCATCGTCCGCGAGCCGTCCTACCTCGAGCACCTCTCGGCCGCGATCGGCGAGATCTCCCTCGAGGACTGGAAGGCCTGGCTGGCGGTCCGGGTGCTGCGCGCCGCCGCGCCGTACCTCTCGACGGCCTTCGTGGAGGAGAACTTCGCGTTCTACGGGCGGACGCTGCAGGGCACGCCGGAGCTGCGGGCCCGGTGGAAGCGCGGCGTCGCGTTCGTCGAGGGCTCGGTCGGCGAGGCCGTCGGCGAGGAGTACGTCGGGCGGCACTTCCCGCCGCGCGCCAAGGAGCAGATGCTCGAGCTCGTCGGCAACCTGCTCGAGGCGTACCGCCGCAACATCGCGGCGCTGGACTGGATGACCGAGGAGACCAAGCAGCGCGCGTTCCGCAAGCTGGAGACCTTCCGGCCCAAGATCGGCTACCCCGACCGGTTCCGCGACTACTCGGCCCTCGATGTCAGCGCCGACGACCTGCTCGGCAACGTCCGGGCCGCCGCGGCGTTCGAGACCGACCGGGAGCTGCGCAAGATCGGCTCGCCGGTCGACCGCGACGAGTGGTTCATGCTGCCCCAGCAGGTCAACGCCTACTACAACCCGGGCATGAACGAGATCTGCTTCCCCGCCGGCATCCTGCAGCCGCCGTTCTTCGACCCCGACGCCGACGCCGCCGAGAACTACGGCGGCATCGGCACCGTGATCGGGCACGAGATCGGTCACGGGTTCGACGACCAGGGGTCGCACTACGACGAGGTCGGCAACATGAAGAACTGGTGGAGCGAGGAGGACCGGACGGCCTTTCAGGAGCGCGCGGACCGGCTGATCGCGCAGTTCGACGCCTACGAGCCGCGCGAGCTGCCCGGCGAGCACGTGAACGGCGCGCTCACCATCGGCGAGAACATCGGCGACCTCGGCGGCATCACGATCGCGCTGAAGGCCTACCTGATCAGCCTCGGCGACCGGCCGGCCCCCGTCGTCGACGGGCTCACCGGCGAGCAGCGGCTGTTCCTGTCCTACGCGAACATCTGGCGCACCAAGCGGCGCAAGGAGCAGATGCTGCAGCTGCTGACCGTCGACCCGCACAGCCCCGCCGAGTTCCGCGCCAACATCGTCCGCAACCTCGACGAGTTCCACGAGGCCTTCGGCACGCGGCCGGGCGACGGGCTGTGGCTCGAGCCCGAGGAGCGCGTCCGGATCTGGTGAGGTGGGGCGTCCGCCGGGCGCCGCGTCCGCAGGCACCCGCCGTCGCTGCCTCGCCGCGTCGGAGGCCGCCGTCCCTGCACCTCCGCGGTTCGCCGGCAACGGCCTTCGCTGCCTCCCCCGAGGCGATTGGCGCGCGATTGTCGATGGCCTCCATCACCCCGTAGCCGTCCGGCGCGCGGTCGCGCCTGGACCGACCGAGCGCGGCGGCGGAGGAGCGAAGCGGGGGAGCCGCCGAGCGAGGGAGGGAAGGCGCGACCACCGCAGCGCGCCGGACAGGGCGAGGCGAAGCCGAGTCCAGTTCAACTCAGTGGGTCAGTGCGGCGGCCGGGTCCATCGTCCGGGTGGGCTTGGTGCGCGGCAGCAGGAACGACGGCACCAGGCACACCGCCACGAGCACGGTCGCGACCAGGAACACCGTCGCGAAGGCGTTCGACATGTCGGAGAACGCCGCCGGCAGGATGCGCGGGTCCACCTTGCCTCCGGTGTCGACCGCCGCGCGCAGCCTGGTGACCGCGTCGCTGCTGTTGAAGCCGTTGGTGAGCAGCACCGAGAACAGCGCGGTGCCGATGGAGGCCGCCACCTGCTGGGTGATGTTCATCAGGGTCGAGCCGCGCGCGATCTCGGCGTCCTTGAGGGTCTGCAGCGCCGAGGTCATGATCGGCATCATCGTGGCGCCCATGCCGAGCCCCATCACGAACAGGGCGCTGAGCAGGAAGACGTACGACGGGTCGCTGATGTCGACGCCGCTGCGGGTCAGGTGGACCTGGGAGGGGTCGATCGAGACCTGGGTGAACATCGCCATGCCGATCACGATCACCACGATGCCGGCGAGCACGATCTTGCCGGGACCGATCTTGTCGGTGAGCACCCCGGCGACCGGCATGGTCAGCATCGCGCCGATGCCCTGGGGGGCCAGCAGCAGGCCGGCCGCGAGCGTCGTCTCGCCGCGGACCTGCAGGAAGTAGGACGGGAACAGCAGGCTGGCCCCGAAGAAGGCGATCGCGAACAGGGACATCGCGATGACGGCGACGGACAGGGCTCGGCTGCGGAACAGGTGCAGGTCGATGAGCGGGTGCTCGGGGGCCCGGAACAGCGACCGGAGCACGAACAGCGTCACCAGCGCGAGCCCGACCAGGGCGGTCGTGAGCACCTTGGCGGACCAGATCGTGCCCGCCTCGGGGATCGACGAGACGCCGAACAGGAACAGCGCCAGTCCGGGGGACAGCAGCAGCATGCCCACGAAGTCGAAGCTCTCCGACGGCGTCGGGTTGTCCCGGGGCAGCACGACCAGCGCGTAGACGAGGGCGACGGCGCCGATCGGCAGGTTGATCAGGAAGATCCAGTGCCAGCTCGCGATGTCGATCAGCCAGCCGCCGAGAATCGGCCCGAAGATGGGGCCGAGCAGCATCGGCACGCCGAGCACCGCCATCACCCGGCCGATGCGGTCCTGACCGGCGGCGCGGGTCATGATGGTCATGCCGAGCGGCATCAGCATGCCGCCGCCGAGGCCCTGCAGCACGCGGAACGTCACGAGCATCTCGATGCTGCTGGCGGCCGCGCACAGCACGGACCCGGCGGTGAACAGCGTCAGCGCGAGCATGTAGAGGCGCTTGGTGCCGAACCGGTCGGCCGCCCACCCGGTCATCGGGATCACCGAGGCCAGGGCCAGCGTGTAGCCGGTCATCGTCCACGCCACCTGGGCCGGCGAGGCGTTGAAGACCTGCTGGAAGGCGGGCTGGGCGACGCTGACCACGGTGATGTCGAGGATCGACATGATGGCGCCCAGCACGACCACGCCGGCGACGAGGAGGACCTGCCGGTCGAGCCGGTCCGAGCCGGGCGCCGGGCCGGTGGCCGGGGAAGTGGTGGAGGAGGTCTGCGTCGTCACCGCTCAAGCCTACGGACTCGCGGAGGCGCGGCGCACGTCAATTCCCGGCGGCGCGGCAGTGGTCCTGCTCACCTGCTCGCGAGGGTGCCGCTAGGCGAGCCCGGCGTCGTGCACGCAGATGGCGATCTGCACCCGGTTGGTGGCGTCGAGCTTGGCGAACAGGCGACCGATGTGCGCCTTGACCGTCGGCACGGACAGGTGCAGCCGGCGGGCGATCTCGGCGTTCGTGAGGCCCATCCCGACGGCGACCGCCACGTCGTGCTCCCGCTCGGTGAGCGAGGCCAGGCGCTCGCGGGCCGCCCGGGTCCGGTCCGGGCCCGTGGCCGCCCTCAGCTGCGCGATCAGCCGGCTGGTGACGCTCGGGGAGAGCATCGGGTCGCCGTCGGCGACCCGCCGCACCGCCTCGATGATGGAGGCCGGGGGCGTGTCCTTGAGCAGGAACCCGCTCGCGCCGGCGCCGAGCGCGCGGACGACGTAGTCGTCGGCGTCGAAGGTGGTCAAGACGATGACCTTCGGCGGTCGCTCCCAGGACTGCAGGTGCTCGGTGGCCTCCAGGCCGTCCATCCTCGGCATCCGGATGTCCATCAGCACGACGTCGGGTCGGTGCTCCCGCGCGGCGGCGACCGCGTCGCGTCCGTCGACCGCCTGGGCGACCACCTCGATGTCGGGCACCCCGCCGAGGATCATCAGCAGCCCGGAGCGCACCAGCGCGTCGTCGTCGACGACCAGCACCCTGACCGCCCCGGCCGCGGGGCCGGTCACGGGGCCGGTCACGGGGCCGGCGCCGGGGACGGGGTCCACGGCAGCCAGCCGTGCAGCTCGAAGCTGCCGCCCACCCGCCCGGTCTCCAGCCGGCCACCGGACAGCATGGCCCGCTCGGTGAGCCCGACCAGGCCGAGCCCGGCGCCGGGGGTCGTGCTCGCCCCGTCGCCGCGGGCCGGGTTGCGGACCCGGATGTCGACGCCGTCCTCGGCCGAGCCCGACACGCCGACCAGCACGGTGACCCCGGGGGCGTGCTTGCGTGCGTTGGTGAGCCCCTCCTGCACGATCCGGTACGTCGTGCGGCCCACCTGGTCGGGCATCCGCAGCCGGTCCTCGACCCGCTCGTCGTACTGCACCTTCATGCCGGAGGCCTTCGCCTCGTCGATGAGCGCGCCGAGGTCCTCGAAGGTGGGCTGCGGCCGAGCGCGGAGCCCGGCCGAGTGCGGGTCGCGCAGCACGCCGAGCACCTGGCGGAGGTCGGTGAGCGCCTCGTGGGACGTCGTCTGGATCAGCTCGGCCGTCGAGCGCATCTCGTCGGCCGACAGGTCGGTGCGGTAGGAGAGCGCGCCCGCGTGCATGGTGATCAGCGAGATGCGGTGCGCGAGGACGTCGTGCATCTCCCGCGCGATCCGGGCCCGCTCGTTGGAGCGGCCCTGCTCGACGCGCAGCTCCTGCTCGGCCTCCGCGCGCTCGGCGCGGTCACGCAGCGTCCACAGCAGCTCGCGGCGGGACCCGAGGTACATCCCCCACACCAGCATCGCGATCGTGAAGGCCAGCCCGACCGCGAAGTCGACCCACCACGGGCCGTTGTCGGGGTTCGTGCCGAGCGCCGAGAACCCCATGGTCGCCGCCAGCCCCAGCACACCGACGGTGACGACCTGCCAGAGCACCCGGCGCGTGGCCAGGGAGACGGCCGCCAGCACTCCGGGTCCCGACGCCGAGACCGACACGAACCCCGCCGCGGTCGTCAGCAGGGCCACGCCCAGCGGCCAGCGGCGGCGGAGGAACGACAGCGCGAGGGCGAGCGCGCCCACCGAGAGGTCCAGCCAGAACAGCGGGCGGGCCTCGCGCCACTGGAGCACCGCCGTGGTCGGCCACACGGCGGCGCTGATCGCCACCGCCAGGACGCTCCGCCACAGGTGCGCACGCCAGGTGAGCGGGGGGTTGTACTGCTCGGGCGTGGGTTCGTGCACGCCGCCAGCCTAGGATCCGCGCACCGGCCGGGGCAGCGACCTCGGTCGTGCCGACCCCCTGCTTAAGTCGGACCGCTCGATCCCCAAAGCGGTGGCGGGCGGGCCCGCGGGCCGGTTGGCTGGTCGTCATGATCACAGTCGAGGGGCTGACCAAGACGTACGGACGGTTCGTGGCCGTCGACGACGTGACGTTCACCTGCCGGCCGGGCAGGGTCACCGGGTTCCTGGGACCGAACGGTGCCGGGAAGTCCACCACGATGCGCATCATGGTCGGCCTGACGCCGGCCACGCGCGGGCAGGTGAGGATCGGGGGCCACCGCTACACCGACCTGCCGAACCCGGGGCGCCACGTCGGCGTGCTGCTGGACGCGTCGGCCCAGCACGCGGGACGCACCGGGCGCGAGGTGCTGACCATCGGCACCGAGACGCTGGGGCTGCCACGCCGGCGGGTGGACGAGATGCTCGAGCTGGTGTCCCTCTCCCCTGCGGAGGCCAAGCGGCGCGTGAGGAACTACTCCCTGGGGATGCGGCAGCGGCTCGGCATCGCCCACGCCCTGCTCGGGGACCCGAGCATCCTGGTGCTCGACGAGCCGGCCAACGGTCTCGACCCGGCCGGCATCCACTGGATGCGCGGTCTGCTGCGGCGCTTCGCCGAGCGCGGCGGCACCGTGCTGCTGTCCTCCCACCTGCTGCACGAGGTGGAGCGGATCGCCGACGAGCTGATCCTCATCGGTCAGGGCAGGGTCGTCGCCCAGGGCACCAAGGAGGAGCTGCTGTCGACGCGCGGCGCCTTCGTGAGGGCGGTCGAGGTGGAGGCGCTGCGTGACGCGCTCGCCCGCGAGGGCGTCCACGCGGTGCCCTCGGGTGAAGGCCTGCGCAGCGATGCCGAGCCGCTGCAGGTCGGGAAGGTCGCGGCCGAGAACGCCATCACGCTCGTCGAGCTCCGGCCCGCCGAGGGCGCCGGGCTGGAGGAGCTGTTCCTCCAGCTGACCGGCGACACGCAACGCGACGGGCAGCCTCCCCAGGACACCGAGCAGACCCCGCAGACCCCGCAG
>JAICKK010000105.1 GCA_025927955.1 Nocardioidaceae bacterium | reverse complement strand
GTGGAGGAACCGACCGCCCCCACGCTGCTCGAGGTGCCCGACCCCCAACGCTGGTTGAGTCATCCGTCCCCCTTGCGGGGCGCCCTGCCGGGCGTGAAAATCGAGGCGTTGGGCGACCCTCCGAAACCTCTATTTTCGAACCAGGTGCCCGCCACCCACGCTGGTTGTGGTGCCCGCCACCCACGCTGGTTGAGGTGCCCGAGCCCCCAGGGCGAGGGCCTCGAAACCATCCGCACCCGCCCGCAGGCCCGGCCCCCGGTGACCCCCCTCGCCCAGGTCACCATGGTTTCGAGGCTCGCCTAGCGGCTCGCACCTCAACCAACGGCACGCGGCCCGGCCCCGCCGCCTTCCAACGCTGGTTGAGGTGCCCGAGCCCCCCAGGGCGAGGGCCTCGAAACCATCCGCACCCGCCCGCAGGCCCGGCCCCCAGGTGACCCCCCAGGCACAGGTCACCATGGTTTCGAGGCTCGCCTAGCGGTTCGCACCTCAAGCAGCGTGGCACGCGCCTGGACCGGCGCGCGAGGGGCAGCTACAGGTACATGCCGCCTCGACCGCCCTGCTCGGGCGGGTGCGCCTCGTCGGGCGTCATCCCCGCGGGGAGCGCGCGGCGCATCTGCTCGAGCTGGGCGCGAGCCGCCATCTGCTGGGCGTAGATCGCGGTCTGGATGCCGTGGAAGAGGCCCTCGAGCCAGCCGACGAGCTGGGCCTGGGCGATCCGCAGCTCCGCCTCGGACGGGGTCTCGGAGGTGAAGGGCAGGGAAAGCCGGTCGAGCTCCTCGATGAGCTCCGGCGCCAGCCCTGCCTCGAGCTCCTTGATCGAGGACGAGTAGATCCCTGCCAGCCGCGTGCGGCTGGCCTCGTCAAGCGGTGCGGACTTCACCTCCTCGAGGAGCTGGCGGATCATGCCGCCGATGCGCATGACCTTCGCCGGCTGCTCGACGAGATCGGTGAGGTTGCGCTCCCCGTCATCGCCGTCTTCGCCGTCGGGGGATCGCCTACCCCCGGCGGTGGCCATGCCTCCGGGGCCGATGATCATCACCTGAGGGTCGTCCTCGGGGTTGCCTTCGGGTCGCTGAGACGTCACTCGGTCACTCTACGCACCCACGGCTGAGGCTTCCGGGCCCGGGCTGAGTCGGTCCTTGGGGGAGCCTCGAAGCCGTGGTCGCCTACTGCGCGTCCGGTGGCCATGGTTTCGAGGCCCTCGCCCTGGGGGCTCGGGCACCTCAACCAGCGGCGGGCTCGGGCACCTCAACCAGCGGCGGCTCGGGCACCTCAACCAGCGGCGGCTCGGGCACCTCTGCTCGACCAGCGGCGGTGGGCTCAGACCTCGTCGCGGGGGTCGCGGCGACGGATCTTGGAGCCCAGCCAGGTGACCGGGTCGTACTTGCGGTCCACCACGCGCTCCTTCATCGGGATGATCGCGTTGTCGGTGATCTTGATGCCCTCGGGGCAGACCTCCGTGCAGCACTTGGTGATGTTGCACATGCCGAGCCCGGCGGCGTCCTGCGCCAGCTTGCGGCGGTCGGTGGTGTCGAGCGGGTGCATGTCGAGCTCGGCGTACCGGATGAAGAACCGCGGACCTGCGTACTTCGGCTTGTTGTCCTCGTGGTCGCGGATCACGTGGCAGACGTCCTGGCACAGGAAGCACTCGATGCACTTGCGGAACTCCTGGCCGCGCTGCACGTCCTGCTGCATCATCCGGCGCTTGCCGTCGGGGTCGCGCGGAGGCAGCTGGACGGCGGGGACCTGCCTGGCTTTCTCGTAGTTGTACGAGACGTCGGTGACCAGGTCGCGGATCACCGGGAACGTGCGCACCGGCGTCACCGTGATGGTCTCGGCGGGGTCGAAGTCCGAGAGCCGGGTCATGCACATCAGCCGGGGACGGCCGTTGACCTCGGCGCTGCACGACCCGCACTTGCCCGCCTTGCAGTTCCAGCGTACGGCGAGGTCGCCGGCCTGCGTGGCCTGCAGCCGGTGGATGGCGTCGAGGACGACCTCGCCCTCCTCGACCGCGACGGTGTAGTCGCCGAGGGCACCACCGCCCGCGTCGCCGCGCCAGACGCGCATGCTCAGGTCGTAGCCCATCAGTCGAACAGCTCCTCGAGCTCGCCGGGCATCACCGGCAACGGCTGGTGCCGCAGCTCGACCGGCGAGGCGAAGTCGCCGCCGGGGAGCGTCAGCACCAGGTTGACCTGTCCCCACGAGTCGTCCGGTCCCGGGTAGTCGTCACGGGTGTGCCCGCCACGGGACTCCTTGCGCTCCAGGGCGGCCTTGGCGATGCACTCGGAGACGATCAGCTGGTTGGTGAGGTCGATCGCGAGGTGCCAGCCGGGGTTGTACTGCCGGTTGCCCTCCACGGCCAGGTGCTTGGCGCGCTCCTTGAGCCGCTCGATCTCCACCAGCGCCTCGGAGAGCTCGTCGGCGGTGCGGATGATCCCCACCAGCCGCTGCATGACGTCCTGCAGGTCCTTCTGGATGGTGTAGGGGTTCTCGCCGCCGTCCTGGATCTCGAACGGCGCCAGCGCCCGGTCGGCGGCGTTGCGCACGTCGTCCTCGGCGATCGCGGGGCGGTCGTCGCGCAGCCGGTGGGTGTAGTAGGCGGCGTGGTGGCCGGCGCGGCGCCCGAACACGAGCAGGTCGGACAGGGAGTTGCCACCGAGCCGGTTGGAGCCGTGCATGCCGCCGGCGACCTCGCCCGCGGCGTACAGGCCGGTGACGATGCTCTCCTCGGTGTCCGCGTCGACCTCCACGCCCCCCATCACGTAGTGGCAGGTGGGCCCGACCTCCATCGGCTCCTTGGTGATGTCGACGTCGGCGAGCTCCTTGAACTGGTGGTACATCGAGGGCAGCCGGCGCTTGATGAACTCGGCGTCGCGGCGGCTGGCGATGTCGAGGTACACGCCTCCGTGCGGTGAGCCGCGCCCGGCCTTGATCTCGGAGTTGATCGCGCGCGCCACCTCGTCCCGGGGCAGCAGCTCGGGCGGGCGGCGGTTGTTCTTCTTGTCGGCGTACCAGCCCTCGGCCTCCTCGACCGAGTCCGCGGTCTCCTCCTTGAAGTACTCCGGGATGTAGTCGAACATGAACCGCTGGCCCTCGGAGTTGCGCAGGGCGCCGCCGTCGCCGCGCACGGACTCGGTGACGAGCAGACCGCGCACCGACGGCGGCCACACCATCCCGGTCGGGTGGAACTGCACGAACTCCATGTTGATCAGCGAGGCACCCGTCCGCATCGCCAGCGCGTGGCCGTCACCGGTGTACTCCCACGAGTTCGAGGTGACCTGGTAGGACTTCCCGATGCCGCCGGTCGCCAGGACGACGGCCGGCGCCTCGAACACCACGAAGCGGCCCGTCTCCCGCCAGTAGGCGAACGCGCCCGAGACGCGACCCGGGCCGCGCCCGGCCGGAGCCTTGAAGATGTCGGTGACCGTGCACTCCATGAACACGTCGATCCCCAGCGAGACCACGTGCTGCTGGAGCGTTCGGATCATCTCCAGGCCGGTGCGGTCGCCGACGTGGGCGAGCCGGGCGTAGCGGTGGCCGCCGAAGTCGCGCTGGGAGATCAGCCCGTCGGGGGTCCGGTCGAACAGCGCGCCCCAGTCCTCGAGCTCGAGCACCCGCTCCGGCGCCTCCTGGGCGTGCAGCTGCGCCATCCTCCAGTTGTTGAGCATCTTGCCGCCGCGCATGGTGTCGCGGAAGTGCACGCGCCAGTTGTCGTCGGGGTACAGGTTGCCCATCGAGGCGGCGATCCCGCCCTCGGCCATCACCGTGTGCGCCTTGCCCAGCAGGGACTTGCAGACCACCGCGACCCGGGCGCCCGCGTCGTGGGCGGCGACCGCGGCGCGCAGCCCGGCCCCGCCCGCGCCGATCACCACCACGTCGTACCGGTGCCGCTCGAACTCGCCCCACGAGTGCGCCGCGGCGTCCCCGGAGTCCATCCGGTTGCCGGTCATCGGGTGCCGCTCGTCGCTCCCGTTGGTGGGGCCTGTCGAGACCATCTAGAAGAACCTCACGTCGGAGATCGTGCCGCTGGCGACCAGCCGGACGTACAGGTCGGTGAGCGCGACGAACACCAGCGACGCCCACGCGATCTGCGCGTGCCTGGCGTTGAGCCGGGTCGCCTGGCTCCACAGCCAGTAGCGGACCGGGTGCTTGGAAAAGTGCCGCAGACGGCCGCCGACGACGTGCCGGCAGGAGTGGCACGACAGGTTGTAGAGCCACAGGAGGACGGCGTTGACCAGCAGCACCAGGGTGCCCAGGCCCATGTGTCCCCAGTTGCCCTGGTGGTCGCGGAACGCGATCACCGCGTCGTAGGTGAGGATCGCGTTGAAGACCAGCGTGATGTAGAAGAAGTACCGGTGGACGTTCTGCACCACCATCGGGAACCGGCTCTCGCCCTTGTAGGTCTTGTGGGGCTCGGCTACCGCGCACGCCGGCGGGGAGAGGAAGAACGACCGGTAGTAGGCCTTGCGGTAGTAGTAGCAGGTCGCCCGCAGGCCGGCGGGGAACACGATGATGATCAGGGCCGGGGTGACCGGGCTGATGCTGGGGAACCAGCCCCAGCCGCTGTTCGCGACGCAGTTGGCGGTCAGGCAGGGCGAGTACATCGGGGAGATGTACGGCTCCCAGTAGTAGTTGCGGTTCACGAGGACCGCGTACAGCAGGTAGAGGCCGACGACGGCCAGCGTCAGGCCGTACGCGAGGGGGGTCTGCCACCACCGGTCCCGGCGGAGCGTGCGCTCCTCGATGCTCGCGCGGCCCCGACTGCGGACTCCGGTGCCGGCCTCGGTCTGCGTCACTGGGCGCGCTGCGTCTCGGACTCGGCGTCCTGCCACATGCTCTCGTCGTAGGGGGCGTCCGGGATCACGACGATGTCGCGGGGGTCGACCGACGGGCGGTGGCCGGGCTGCGGCTCCCCCAGGTCGTCCAGCGCCTCGGTGAGGCGGTCCACGTCCGCGGTCAGCCGGCGAACGCCCAGGGTGTCGCCGTACTCGTTGCGGATCCTCGACACCGCGGCGGCGACGAGCGTGAGGGCCTCCCTGGCCGACCCCACCGCATCCTGTGCTGCCATGCCCGGACCTCCCCTGACGTCGACTCGCGACGGGCGGACCGCACCCGCGCTGCAGGGCGAGTCTCGCGCGAATCATCCCTTTTCTACAAGAGGGCGCGCTGGCCCGCCCGGGAGTGCCTACAGACCGAAGAGCTCCTCGAGGGCCGCCGCGACCCCGTCGTCGTCGTGGGAGGGCGCGGTGCGGCCGGCGACCTCCAGCACGGTCGGGTGCGCGTTGGCCATCGCGTACGACGTGCCGGCCCACTCGAGCATCTGGAGGTCGTTGGGCATGTCGCCGAACGCCGCGACCTCCTCGGGCCCGACGCCGAGCTCCCGGCACAGCCGCGCCAGCGTGCTCGCCTTGGTGACCCCTGCCGCGCTGACCTCGACGAGGGCGCCGACCGAGGACCAGGTGGTGGTCACCAGGTGCCCGACGAGGTCGTCGACGTCCTTCCAGAACCGTTCTGGCTCCATCTCCTCGTGGCGGGCCAGCAGCTTGACCGTGTCGGCCGCGAACACCTTCTCCAGCGGCCCGGTCACCACGTCCTCGGGCAGGGCGTAGCGCTCCATGAACCCGGGCTCCTTGGCGAACCCGGAGACCCGCTCGAGCGCGAACGTCGTCCCGGGCAGCTCGCGCCGCATGAGCCCGGCCACCCGCAGGCCCACCTCGCGGGGGATCGGCCGGTACTCGCGCACGGCGAGCGCCCGCACGTCGTACACGATCCCGCCGTTGGAGCACACCGCGAGCCCGTGGCCGCCGACGTGCTCCCACAGGTCGTGCATCCACCGCACCGGCCGACCGGTCACGAAGACCACGGTGACCCCGCGCTCCTCCAGCGCGGTCAGCGCCCGCCGCGTGCGCGCGGTGACCGTCCCGTCGGTGTGCAGCAGCGTCCCGTCGAGGTCCGTCGCGACGAGTCGGATCGCGGGCGCGGGCACCGCGCCAGGCTACCGGCCGGCCGAACCAGCGGCGCTCAGCCGGGGAACCAGCGGGACAGCTCGGTCGCGACGCCGTCGTGGTGGACGTCCTCCGTGACGTCGGCGGCGGCCTCCTGGACCTCCAGCGGCGCCTGCCCCATCGCCACACCCCGGCCGGCCCAGCGCAGCATCTCGATGTCGTTGCGACCGTCGCCGATCGTGAGGACGTCCTCGCGGGCCACCCCCAGCTCGTGCGCGACCTCCTCGAGGGCCGAGGCCTTCGTCACGCCCTCCGGAGCGATGTCGAGCCAGGCCGTCCAGCCGATGAAGTAGTTGGTGCCCTGCAGCCCGAGCTTCTCCGCCAGCTCGACGAACTCCTCCTCCGAGGAGTCCGGGTCGCGGATGATCACCCGGGTGACGGGCTCGGCGACCAGCTCCTCGACGCTCTGCAGCCGCATCGCGCCGGTGATCTCCCCCTCCGGGAAGGGCCGGTTGAGCCGATACCCGACGCCGATCTCCTCCACCGCGACCGCCGCCTGCGGGACGTGCTCGAGCAGCATCGCGACGATCTCCGAGGCGTCGAAGGTCACCGTCGAGAGCACCTCGACGGGCGGGTAGGCGAACGTCACCGACCCGTTGCTGGCCACCGACAGCGCGCTCGACCCGTTCGCCGGCAGTCCGAGCTGGTCCCAGACCGGGGTGATCGAGAACGTCGACCGCCCGGTGGCGAGGACGACGTGCGCGCCCGCGTCGTACGCGCGGTGGACCGCCTCCCGGACCGCGGGCCGCACCGTGTCCTCGACCTGTCCCGTGCCCGGCACGTTCGCGAGCAGCGTGCCGTCGATGTCGAGCGCGACGAGCCGGGGCCGGAACGTCAACGCGCCACCGGCTCGAGCACCGAACGGCCCTGCAGGTAGGGCTGCAGCGCCGCCGGCACGCGCACCGAGCCGTCCTCCTGCTGGTGGGTCTCGAGGATCGCGACGATCGTGCGGGTCATCGCGCACAGCGTGCCGTTGAGCGTCGCCAGCGGGCGGATGCCCTGCTCGAACCGGCCGCGGATGTCCAGGCGCCGGGCCTGGAAGTCGGTGCAGTTCGACGTCGAGGTCAGCTCGCGGTAGCGCCCCTGGGTGGGGATCCAGGCCTCGCAGTCGAACTTGCGCTGCGCCGACAGCCCCAGGTCGCCGGCCGCGACGTCGATGACGCGGTAGGCCAGCTCGAGCTTGCCGAGGAACTCCCTCTCCCAGGCGAGCAGCCGCAGGTGCTCGGCGAAGGACTCCTCGACCGTGGTGTAGGCGAACATCTCCACCTTGTCGAACCAGTGCACCCTGATGATGCCCCGGGTGTCCTTGCCGTAGGAGCCCGCCTCCTTGCGGTAGCAGGGGCTGAACGCGGCGTAGCGCCGCGGCAGCGACCCGGCGTCGAGGATCTCGTCGCTGTGGTAGGCCGCCAGGGGGACCTCCGAGGTGCCGACCAGGTAGAGGTCCTCGCCGTCGATGCGGTAGACGTCGTCGGCCGCCTGGCCCAGGAAGCCGGTGCCGTCCATCGCGCGCGGCTTGACCAGGGCGGGCGGGATCACGGTGGTGAAGCCGGCCGCGCGCGCCTGGTCCATGGCAAGGGTGAGGAGCGCGAGCTCGAGGTCGGCGCCGACGCCGGTGAGGTAGTAGAAGCGGGCACCGGAGACCTTCGCTCCGCGGTCGATGTCGATGGCGCCCAGGATCCTGCCGAGCTCGACGTGGTCACGGGGCTCGAAGCCCTCGGCGCCGAAGTCGCGCGGCTCGCCGGCGTGCTCGAGCACGACGTAGTCGTCCTCGCCCCCGGCGGGGGCCTCGTCGGCGGCCGGGTTGGGGATCGCCAGGAGGCATCCGCGGTAGGCCTCCTCGGCGTCCGTCTGCTCGGCCTCGGCCTTCCTCACCTCGGCGGCCAGCGCCTTGGTGCGGTCGAGCAGCGCCTGCCGCTCCTCGCCCTGGGCGCGCGGGATCTGCCTGCCGAGGGTCTTCTGCTCGCCGCGGAGCCGTTCGAACTCGACGATCGCGGCGCGCCGGCGCTCGTCCGCGGCCAGGGCGGTGTCCACGACGTCCGGGGACAGCCCGCGCTTGGCCTGCGCCGCCCGGAGCCGGTCGGGGTCCTCGCGCAGCACCTTCGGATCGATCACCCGGCCAGCCTAACGGCCGGGCGGCGTCCGTCTCCTCCCGGTTTCGGGTCGCTGGCTCGGGGGGGCCGATTCCCTGGGGCCCCGGGGAAACGTGCACACCCCCGCCGTTGCAACACCGGGGGCGTGCACGTTTCACCGGGCCCCCTGGGAAACTGGCAGCCCCACGCCCCGCCGCACCCACAGGAGCCACGTGCCGCACACCTGGCCGCGTCACCGAGCCCTCGCCGGGGCGGGCGTCTGCCTCCTCGTCGTGGTGGTCATCACCGTCTTCTACAAGACCGACCTCCACGGCCTGGACGGCATCGACAACCGGCTGGAGACCGGGCCCCAGGCCTGGACCTACCGCAGCGCGGCGGCCACCCACTTCTTCATCGCGGTCGAGGTGGTGTTCAGCACCGTCCCGATGGCGCTGTACACGGCCTTCGCCGCGGTCCTGCTCGCCGTGCGCCGGCACACCCGCGCCGCGGGGTGGACCGTCGCGGTGATGGTGCTGGCGTCGCTGACCACGTGGTACCTCAAGAACCTGCTCCACCGGCACCGCCCGGTCTGGCCGGACCCCGTCCAGACGCTGACCAGCTACTCCTTCCCGTCCGGGCACGCCACCGGGATCGCGGCGGCCGCGGGCGTCACGATCGTGCTCGCGCGGGTGCTGGTCCGCCGGCACACCCCCCGTCACGTCCTGTACGGCGTGGCGCTCGCCCTGGCGCTGCTGGTGGGCCTGGACCGGGTGTTCCTCGGGGTGCACAACCCGTCCGACGTGGTGGCCGGCTACGGGGTCGGCGGGTTCTGGGTGCTGCTCGGCGTCGCCGTCTACCCGCCCGGGCGCCGGGAGCGGCCGCGGGAGGCGCTGCGCACGCCGGTGCCCACGACCCGGCAGCTGGCGGTGGTGGTCAACCCGGTCAAGGTCGCGGACCTGAGCGCGTTCCGCGCCATGGTCGAGCGCAGCGCCGCGGCCGCCGGATGGGGCACGCCCACCTGGTACCAGACCACGGTGGAGGACACCGGCCGGTCGATGGCCGAGCAGGCGGCGATCTCGGGCGCCGAGATGGTCCTGGTCTGCGGCGGCGACGGCACCGTGCGGACGGTGTGCGCGGAGCTCGCCGGGACGGGGGTCAGCGTCGGGGTGGTGCCGGCCGGCACCGGCAACCTGCTGGCCCGCAACCTCGGCATCCCGCTGTACCTGCAGGCCGCCGTCGACGTGGCCCTGGGCGGCCAGGACCGGGCCATCGACCTGGTGAAGGTCACCGGGGACGGCCTCGCCGACGACGAGCACTTCATGGTGATGGCGGGGATGGGCTTCGACGCGGCGCTCATGGAGGGCGCCAACGAGCAGATCAAGGCCAGGGTCGGCTGGCTGGCCTACGTGGTGTCGGGGGCCCGGAACATGATGTTCCCGGCGTGGCGCGTCGAGATCAGCGTGGACGGCGGGGAGTGGACCCGGCACCGGGCCCGCACGGTGGTGGTCGGCAACGTCGGCTACCTGCAGGCCGGCATGCCGCTGCTGCCGGACGCCGCCATCGACGACGGCGTGCTGGACCTGGTGATCCTGCACCCGCGCACCCTGCTGTCCTGGATCCCGCTCGCCGTGCGCGTGCTCAGCAAGGGGCGCCGCACCGACGAGCTGGTGAACAGGATGACGGGACGGACCGTGTGGGTGCGCGCCCACGCCGACACCCCGCGGCAGCTCGACGGCGACCCGATCGGACCGGGACGCGAGCTGCGCGCGGAGTGCGTGCACGGGCGGCTCCTGGTCCGGGTGCCTCGCTGAACCGGGATACGTTGGGCCGGTGAGCACCCGATTCACCTCCTCCGTGCTCCCGCCCCACGAGCGCGGGGTCGAGCTGGGCCGGCGGTTCGCCCCGCAGGTGGCGCGCACGTGCGCGTCGTACCGGCGGCTCTTCGCGGCCCGTGCCGAGGGACCGTTCGACGTGGACCTGTGGTCCCAGCGCGCGTGGGCCGCGATCCTCCGGTTCGCCCCGGTGCCCGCGACCGAGATCGCCGGCATCGCCGAGGGCGCGGGGCTGCCGGTGGAGCAGGTGGCCGCGGTCAACGCCCGCACCGAGATCCTGGTCGCGGCCAACCCCACCGGCCTGACGGAGTGCTCCGCGGTGGTGTCGCTGCCGCCGGGACGCCCACCGGTCGCCGCGCAGACCTGGGACTGGTACGACGCGATGTCGCAGGGCTGGCTGACCTGGACGATCCCGCACCCGGACGGCCGGCTGGTCCGCACGGTCACCGAGTTCGGGATGCTGGCGAAGATCGGCGTCAACGACCGTGGGGTGGGGGTGCTGCTGACCATGCTGCACCACCGCAACGACGCGGACGCGGTGGCCACCGGCGAGATCGGGCACCCGGTGCACCTGCTCGGCCGTGCGGTCCTCGACGACGCCGGCTCGGCGCCGGAGGGCGTGCGGATCGCCTCCTCGTCCCCGACGTCGGCCTCGACCTCGCTGACGATGGTCGACGACCGTGGGGCGGCGGCCTCCGTCGAGCTGTTCCCGGGCGGTCCCGGAGTGGTCGGGCCCACCGACGGGCTGCTGGTGCGCAGCAACCACTTCCTGTCCGCGCAGGGGCGCGCCGGCTGCCTGGCCGACACCATCGGCACCAGCACCCGGGTCCGTCGCCGGCACCTGCTCGACACCTTCGCGGGCCAGCCGCCGGGCACCGGCGAGGAGGTTCTGGCCGCGATGCGGCACCACGACGCCGACGGCGGAGTGTGCCGTCACCAGCTCGACGACCCGGACCCGATGAGATGGCACCGCACGCTGGCCACGGTCGTGGTCGACGTCGCCGACCGGACGCTCGAGGTCACCGACGGCGGGCCGTGCGGCAGCCGCACCGCTGCCGACGCCGGCTGAGTGCCGACCGGGCGCTCAGCCGGCCTTGGCCAGCGTCACCGCCTGCTCCTCCTCGGGGGAGAGCGCCTGTTCGCACACCCACCCGGTGACGCCCTTGGCGTAGGTGCGGGCCTCGCTGCGCCCGTGGATCGAGGTCAGCACGACACCGTTGCCGCGGTCATCGAGCACCGCCACCGACCACGACATCCGGCCGCCCATGTCCCCGAAGGCGTCGTAGCGGACCACCGCGAGATGCCGCAGCGCCTCGGCGACCTCGCCGCGCAGCGCCTGCACCTCGCCGCGCAGCCCGGGCAGGTCCGCGGGCACCGTGGCCGGGTTGCGTCGCGAGATCCGCCGGGCGTTGCTGGTCGTACGGCGCAGGGCGACCAGCCCCACGACCAGCGCGGCCACGCTCAGCACGAGCAGCAGCGCCAGCAGGGAGATGACCAGCGAGTCGTTCATCGAGCCGAGCGTAGAGAAACCTTCAGGAGCCGTCGCGGAGGCGCGCGAGCCAGGCCGTCGCGTCCGCGAACTCCCGGTCGGAGGTGCCGGCCCGGATCACCGGGGCGACGCCGTCGTGGCGCTCGTAGGACCCGAGGAAGCGGACGTCGGCGCACACCCGCCGCAGCCCCATCAGCGCCTCCCCGACGCGGGCGTCCTCGACGTGGCCCTCGAGGTCGAGGGAGAAGCAGTAGTTCCCGAGCGCGGCCCCGGTCGGCCGCGACTCGATGCGCGTCATGTTCACCCCGCGCACGGTCAGCTGCTCGAGGATCTCCAGCAGCGCGCCCGGGTGGTCCTCGCGCATGAACGCCACGACCGAGGTCTTGTCCCGCCCGGTGGTCGGCGGCGGCGGCCCGGGCCGGGAGACCAGCACGAAGCGGGTGAGGGCCTCGGCGTTGTCGCCGATGCCGGTGGCCAGCGTCGCCAGCCGGTAGTGGTCGGCCGCGACGGGCGCGGAGATCGCCGCCTGCCAGGGCGGGTCCGGCTGGGTCAGCATGAACGCGGCGTGCGCGGTCGAGGTGGTGTGCACGACCTCGGCCTGCGGCAGGTGCAGGGCGCACCACCGCCGGGTCTGCGCCGCCGCGTGCGGGTGGGTGGCGACGCGTCGTACGGCGTCCGCCTGCGTGCCCGGCCGAGCCAGCAGGCTGAACGCGACGGGCACGGTCATCTCCCGGGTGATCATCAGCGGCTCACCGGTGGCCAGCTCGTCGAGGGTCACCGGCACCGACCCCTCGACGGAGTTCTCGATGGGCACCACCGCCCCGTCGGCCTCGCCCGCGCGCACCGCGTCGAGCGCGACCGTGACCGTCGCGGAGGGCTGCAGCTGCGCCGTGGCGGCGGCCGGCAGCGTGCGCAGCGCCTGCTCGGTGAACGTCCCCTCGGGGCCGAGGAAGGCGTAGCGGGCGGGCGGGACTCCGGGCACGGGCGCCAGCCTACGCAGGGATAGGTTCGGCCCATGACCGACGAGCGCCCCCCCGACGGCGGTGCCGGGGGCTTCCGCGACCTGGGGTACGCCCGCCTGGACACCGACCGCGCGGCGCGCACCGGCGACCCCGAGGTGGTCTACGGCGCCGGCAAGACCCCCGAGCAGGTCGTGGACCTGCTCGCCACCCTGCACGAGACCCACCCCGAGCGGGCGGTGCTGGTCACCCGGCTCAGCGACGCGGGCGCCGCGGCGGTCCGGTCCTCGCTGCCCGAGGCGATGCTCGACCCGGTCGCGTGCGCCGCCACGCTGGGGCCGATGCCCACCGCCCGCGGCGTCGTGGGGGTGGTGTCCGCCGGCACCTCCGACGCCCCGGTCGCCGCGGAGGCGGCGCTGACCGCCCGGGTGTACGGCGCGGGCGTGCACGTCGTCAACGACGTCGGGGTCTCCGGCCTGCACCGGGTCCTCGCCGTGCGCGAGCACCTGGCCGCCGTCGACTGCCTCATCGTGGTCGCCGGCATGGAGGGGGCGCTGCCCAGCGTCGTGGGCGGCCTGGTCGGGGTGCCGCTCGTCGCGGTGCCGACCAGCGTCGGCTACGGCGCGTCGTTCGGCGGCCTCGCCGCGCTGCTCGGGATGCTCAACTCGTGCGCGCCCGGGGTGTGCGTGGTCAACATCGACAACGGCTTCGGCGCGGGCGTCTTCGCGGCACGGGTGGCCCGCCGCTTCCCCCCGGGCTCGTCGGCCACCGCCCCGGCCGGCGAACCCGCTGCCGCGCAGACGGATCGCGGTCGCGGGTGATCGGCTGGGTGGACGCGTCGGCGGGGGCCAGCGGGGACATGCTCCTGGGCGCGCTGCTGGGCGCGGGCGTGCCGCTCGAGGTGCT
>JAICKK010000163.1 GCA_025927955.1 Nocardioidaceae bacterium | reverse complement strand
GGTTTCGAGGGCTCGGCTAGCGCCTCGCCACCTCAACCAACGCTGGTTGAGGTGCCCGAGCCCCCAGGGCGAGGGCCTCGAAACCACCCGCACCCCCGCGCGCACGTGACCATGGTCTCGAGGGCTCGGCTAGCGCCTCGCCACCTCAACCAGCGTGGGTCGAGGCTCGCGGGACGGGCGGACGCCGGTCGGCCGGCTACAGCCCCAGCGCCCGCGCGACGTCGTGGCGGACCGCGTCCAGCCGGCCGGCGGCCACGATCCGCGCCGCGGTCACGCCGCCCTCGTCGGAGGCGTCCACCGGAACGACCACCTCCAGGTAGCACTTGACCTTCGGCTCGGTGCCCGAGGGCCGGACGACGACGCGCGCCCGGTCGGCGAGCCGGTAGCGCAGGCCCTCGGTGGGCGGCAGACCGGCCCCGTCGCCGGTCCCGCCTTCGGCCAGGTCGTCGACACCCTCCACCCGCAGTCCGCCGAGCGCCGTCGGCGGCGTCGTGCGCAGGCGGTCCATCGCGGCGGCGATGAGCGCGGGGTCCGCGACCCGCACCGACAGCTGGTCGGTGGCGTGCAGGCCGTGCTCGCGGGCGATGTCGTCGAGCCGGTCGACGAGCGTGCGCCCCTCGCTGCGCAGCAGGGCCGCGAGCTCGGCGACCCGCAGCAGCGCGGAGACGCCGTCCTTGTCGCGGACCAGCCCGGGAGCCACGCAGTACCCGAGCGCCTCCTCGTAGCCGAAGGCCAGGTCCGGGACCCGGCCGATCCACTTGAACCCGGTGAGCGTCTCCTCGTGCCGGCGCCCGTACGACGCCGCCAGCACGCCGAGCAGCGAGGACGACACGATGCTGTTGGCGTAGACGCCGTCGACCCCGCTGCGGAGCAGGAAGTCGCCGAGCAGGGCGCCGACGTCGTCCCCGCTCAGCATCCGCCATCCGTGCGCGCCGGGCACCGCCACCGCGCACCGGTCGGCGTCCGGGTCGTTGGCCAGCACCAGGTCGGCGCCGACCTCGGCCGCCCGGCGCATCGCGAGGTCCATCGCGCCGGGCTCCTCGGGGTTCGGGAACGCGACCGTGGGGAAGTCGGGGTCCGGGCGGGCCTGCTCGGGGGTGAGGTGCGGCGTCGCGAACCCAGCTCGGCGCAGCGCCTCCACCACGGTGTCCCCGCCGACGCCGTGCAGGGGCGTGTAGACCGCGGTCAGCTCGCGGGGCCCGTTGGGGTCCACGAGCGCGGTCACGTCGCGAAGGTAGGAGTCGAGGACGTCGTCACCCAGCCGCCGCCAGCCGTCCCGCCGCGGCACGTCGGCCAGCGCCCCCACCGCGTCGATCCGCGCGGAGATCTCGGCGTCGGCGGGCGGCACGATCTGGCAGCCGTCGCCGAGGTAGACCTTGTAGCCGTTGTCCTGCGGCGGGTTGTGCGAGGCGGTGACCATGACGCCCGCGACGCACCCGAGCGCCCGGATCGCGTAGGCGAGCACGGGCGTCGGCAGCGGACGCGGCAGCAGCACAGCGTGCAGGCCGGCGCCCTGCATGACCGCCGCGGTGTCCTCGGCGAACACGTCGGAGAGGTGGCGGGCGTCGTAGCCGACCACGACCACGTCCCCGTCGCGAGCGCCGTGGTCGCGCAGGTAGGCCGCCAGACCTGCCGCGGCCCGCAGCACCACGGCGCGGTTCATCCGGTTCGGGCCGGCGCCGAGCGCCCCACGCAGGCCCGCCGTCCCGAACTCGAGCCGCCCGGCGAACCTGTCCGCGAGGTCGGCGGCCGCCTGGCCGCGAGGGTCGCGGTCCGCGGCGGTCAGCAGCGACTCGAGCTCCGCGCGGGTGCCGTCGTCGGGGTCCTCCCCGGCCCAGGCCAGCGCCCGGTCGCGCAGGTCGCTCATCACCATGCGGAGAGGTTAGACGAGGCCTACAGCCGGGGCGCGACCTGCGCGAGGAGCGCGCCCATCCGGCAGGCGGCGGCCCGGCCGGCCGCCAGCACCTCGCGGTGGTCCAGGGGGCGGTCGCTGATGCCCGCGGCGAGGTTGGTGACCAGCGAGATGCCGAGGACCTCGACCCCCGCCTCGCGGGCCGCGATGGCCTCCAGGGTCGTCGACATCCCGACCAGGTCGGCGCCGAGCGTGCGCAGCATCCGAACCTCGGCGGGGGTCTCGTAGTGCGGTCCGGGGAGCTGGGCGTAGACGCCCTCGTCGAGGCCCGGGTCGGCCTCGCGGCACAGCGCCCGCAAGCGGGGGCTGTAGAGGTCGGTCAGGTCGACGAAGCGGGCGCCCTCGAGCGGCGAGGTGCCGGTCAGGTTCAGGTGGTCCCCGACCAGCACCGGGGTGCCCGGCGCCCACGACTCGCGCAGCCCGCCGCAGCCGTTGGTGAGCACGACCACGCGGCAGCCGGCGGCGGCGGCGGTGCGCACCCCGTGCACGACGGCCCGCACGCCGCGGCCCTCGTAGAGGTGGGTGCGTCCGAGGAACACCAGCAGGTGCCGCTGCCCGGCGCGCACCGAGCGGATCCGGCCGGCATGGCCGGGCACGGCCGGCGGCGCGAACCCGGGCAGCTCCGTCGTAGCCAGCTCCGCCACCACCTCCCCGAGGGCGTCGGCGGCCGGCAGCCAGCCCGAGCCGAGCACCACCGCGGCGTCGTGGCGCGGCACGCCCGTGCGGTCGGCCAGGACGCGGGCGGCCTCTGCGGCGAGGTCGGCCGGGGAGGGGTCGGCCGGAGAGGGGTCGGCCGGGGAGGGGTCGGCCGGAGAGGGGTCGGCCGGAGAGGGGTCGGACGGAGAGGGGTCGGACGGAGAGGGGTCGGACGGGGCGGTCACGGCGGCACCCTACCGGGCTCGGCACCCGCCCGCGGGGCGTCGCCCGCCCCGGTCGCGGCGGTGCACGGTGGGACGACGCCCCGGCGACCACGGGCTACGGTCGGCTCATGGCAGAGACGTCGATGACGCAGCGGATGGCATCACTGGCCAGGGGACTCCAGTCCGAGCACGACGTGGCCCACACCGCGCAGGTCGTCTGCGAGGCCGCCGAGGCGTGGGTCGGGGACCACGTTCTCGCGGGCGTCACCCTCGTGCACCGCCACCGGAAGGTCGAGACCGCCGCGGCCACCAGCGACCTGGTCCGGCGTGGTGACGAGCTCCAGTACGAGCTGCGCGAGGGCCCCTGCCTCGACGCCGCCTGGGAGAACGAGCAGATCTACTCGCGGGACCTGTGCGACGAGGGGCGCTGGCCGACCTGGGGCCCGCGCGTGGTCCACGAGCTCGGCTTCCGCAGCATGTTCTGCATCCGGCTGTTCACCAACGAGGACACCCTCGGCGCGTTGAACCTCTACGCCCGGGAGGTCGACTCCTTCGACCGGGCCGCCCAGGACGACGCCATCGCGATCGCCGCGCACGCGGCGGTGGCGGTGGCCGCGGCCCAGGAGATAGCGACGCTCACCGTGGCCGTCGACCGCCGCACCACGATCGGCAAGGCTCTGGGCATCGTCATGGAGCGCTACCAGGTCGACGACCACGCGGCGTTCCGGCTGCTCACGCGCCTGTCGTCGCAGGGGAACCTCAAGGTCTTCGCGATCGCCGACGAGCTGGTCAAGACGGGGCGGCTGCCCGAGGGGTGAGGCGAGGCCCGGGTCACAGACCGATGGACCTGCACGGCCTCGCTCGGAGGCTGTCGAGGTAGTCCTGCGGAGCCCCGGCCGCCTGGGCGGCCTCGGCGAGGATGCCGAGGTAGCTGGCGGAGGGCAGGCCGCCCTCGAAGGCGTCCAGGACGTACACCCAGGCGAGCACCTCGCCGGAGAGCGTCTGCACGCGCACGTGCGTCTTGCGGTACAGGCCGGTATCGGCGCTCTCCAGCGCGTCCAGGTGCACCACGTCCTCGGGCGTGACGTCGTAGACGGCGACGAAGACCTGCTCGAGGGGGTCCTCGACGACCGTGGCGAGCGCGCCGTCCCAGCCGTGCTCCTCACCGCCGAACGTCAGGCGCCAGCCCACCAGCCACCCGGTGCCGCGCATCGGGGAGTGCGGGCAGCGCGCGCCCATCCGGGCCGGGTCCATGTTCGACCCGTAGGCGGCGTAGGCGGACACGGGCCGCAGCCTAGCGACGAAGGATCGCCAGGGCACCGCCCCCGCGCCCTACGAGCGGCTTTGCGAGGATGGCCGGGTGAACCGTGTGGTGGTGGTCGGAGGCGGGCCCGGTGGCTACGAGGCCGCGCTCGTCGCGGCGCAGCTCGGGGCCGAGGTCACGGTCGTCGACACCGACGGCGTGGGCGGCTCGGCCGTGCTCACCGACTGCGTGCCGAGCAAGACGCTCATCGCGACCGCCGAGCTGCTCACCGACCTCGAGGAGGCCGCCGAGCTCGGCCTGAGGCTGGGAGGGCGGGACGGGGCCCTGGAGGGCGCGGTGTCGGCCGACCTGCCGCGCGTCAACGAGCGGGTCAAGGCCCTCGCGCTCGCCCAGTCCACCGACATCGAGCGCCGGCTCACCCGGGAGGGCGTGCGGGTGCTGCGCGGCCGCGGCGAGCTCGAGGGCCCGGACCGGGTGCTGGCCGTCGCCGACGACGGCACCACCGACGGTGCCCGTGAAGGCAAGGAGGAGACCCTGCGCGCGGATGCGGTGCTGGTGGCGACCGGAGCCGCGCCGCGGACCCTTCCCAGCGCCCGCCCCGACGGCGAGCGGATCCTGACCTGGGAGCAGGTCTACGACCTCGCGGAGGTGCCGGAGAAGCTCGTGGTCGTGGGCTCGGGGGTCACCGGCGCGGAGTTCGCGAGCGCCTACAACGCCCTGGGCGTGGACGTCACGCTGGTGTCCAGCCGCGAGCGGGTGCTGCCCGGGGAGGACGCGGACGCGGCGCGCGTCCTCGAGGAGGTCTTCGAGCGGCGCGGGATGACCGTCCTCAACAGGTCACGGATGCAGTCGGTGGAGCGGCGCGGCGACACGGTCGTGGTGACGCTGACGGACGGACGGACCGTGGAGGGCTCCCACTGCCTGCTCGCGCTCGGGTCGGTCCCGAACACCGCGGACATGGGGCTGGAGGAGGCCGGCGTGCGCCTCGACGACCGGGGCTTCGTCGCCGTCGACCGGGTCTCCCGCACCTCGGCGCGCGGCGTGTACGCCGCCGGCGACTGCACCGGTGTGCTCATGCTCGCGTCCGTCGCGGCCATGCAGGGCCGGATCGCGATGTGGCACTTCCTCGGCGACGCTGTGGCGCCGATCGACCTGCGCACGGTGTCCTCCAACGTGTTCACGGCGCCCGAGATCGCCACCGTCGGCTGGACGCAGAACGCCGTCGACGCCGGCGAGATCGACGCAGAGGCGCTGATGCTGCCGCTGTCGGGAAACGCCCGGGCCAAGATGCAGGGCGTCCGCGACGGGTTCGTCAAGCTGTTCGCGCGTGCGGGGACCGGCAACCTGGTCGGCGGCGTGGTGGTGGGGCCGCGGGCGTCCGAGCTGATCCATCCGGTCGCAATCGCGGTGTCGATGTCGATGACGGCCGACCAGCTGGCGCACGCGTTCACGGTCTACCCCTCGATGAGCGGCTCGATCGCCGAGGCGGCGCGGCGCCTGCACCGGGTTCGCGACTGACCTCACCGGCCCGGATTGTGGGAAACGCCACGGCGTGAAATCGGACATACCATACTTTTACGGAACGACCGTATGCCGTCCGCACGCACGTGTGAGCCACAAGGGGAGCCATGGCCAGCCGCCGCCGCAGCCGCACGGGCGCCCGCCTGTTCGCGGTCTACGCCGCGGCGAGCCTGTTCCCGGTCATCGCGCTCGGCGCGGTCCTGATGCGCGGCTACCACGACGACGGCCTGCGACACGCGCTCGACCAGGGCCGGGCCCAGGCGGCCGTGATCGAGCAGATGGCCATCGCCCCGGCGCTGCGTGGCGCCGACCGGTCGCAGGGGCTCAGCGACGGCGAGCGGGAGCGCCTGCGCGCGGCCACCGACCTGGCGATCTTCCGGGGGTCGGTGTTCCGGCTGCGGCTGCTCGGCTTCGACGGCCACGTGTCCTTCTCCGACGACGGGGACGCCTCGGGCGCCGTACCGGTCGACGACCCCGCCTTCCGGGCGGCCGTGCACGGTGCCGTCGACGCCAGGTTCGCCGCATCCGTGCCGCACTCGCGGGCGCTGGCCATCCGGGTGCTGCAGCCGGTGGTCGCGGAGTCGAACGGCCGTGCTATCGGCGTGCTGGAGGTGTACCTGCCCTACGACCGGATCGCTGCGCAGGTGCAGGCCGACACCCGGTCGGCCATCACCCGCCTCGCGCTGGGTCTCCTCGGCCTGTACGCCGTCCTCGCCGCCATCTCCTGGTGGACGACGCGCTCGCTGCGCCGTCACGCCGCCGCCAACGAGCACCAGGCCCTGCACGACCCGCTGACCGGGCTGCCCAACCGCGAGCTGTTCCGCCGGACGGCCGAGGACGAGCTCGACCGCAGCCGCACCGGTGGCCGGGGTGCGCTGGTCCTCGTGGACCTCGACCACTTCAAGGAGGTCAACGACACGCTCGGTCACCATGCGGGCGACGAGCTGCTGTGCATCGTCGGGGACCGGCTGCGGGAGTCGCTGCGCACGGACGACACCGTGGCCCGGCTCGGCGGTGACGAGTTCGGTCTGGTGCTGCCCGGCTCCGGGGACCGCGAGGAGACCGTCGCCCTGCTCACCCGGGTCCGGCAGGAGCTCGGGCAGGAGGTCACCCTGGACGGTGCGACCCTGAGCATGGAGGCGAGCTTCGGCGTCTGCTTCTACCCGGAGGACGCCGACAGCGTCGAGGGGCTGCTGCAGCACGCGGACGCGGCGATGTACCACGGCAAGCACGGCCCCACCGGCGTGGTCGTCTACGAGCCCGCGGCGTCGCGGCCGGCGATGGAGGCCCTGGTCCTCCAGCGCGAGCTGCGCCTCGCGCTGGATCGAGACGAGTTCGTCCTCCACTACCAGCCCAAGCTCGAGCTCCGCACCGGCCGCGTCGCGGGCCTGGAGGCCCTGGTCCGCTGGCAGCACCCGACCCGGGGACTGCTGCCGCCCTCGGAGTTCCTCCCGGTGGCCGAGCGCTGCGAGCTGATCGAGCCGCTCACCGGATGGGTGCTGGCGCAGGCGCTCGCGGACAGCACGGCGTGGACGGCGCACGGCCACGACTGGACGGTCGCGGTCAACGTCTCGGCCCGCAACCTGTCCTCCATGGACTTCGTGGACACCGTCCGTGGCCTCCTGCGCCGGGCCGACGTGCCGCCGGACCGGCTGCGCCTCGAGGTCACCGAGACCGCGCTGGCCTTCGACGCCGACCTGGCCCGGCAGGTGGTCGGGGCGCTGGCCGGACACGGGATCGCGATGTCGATCGACGACTTCGGCATCGGCTTCACCGGCCTGTCCCAGCTGCGGACGCTCGATGTCGCGGAGATCAAGATCGACCGCTCGTTCATCGCGGGGCTGCCCGACAGCGAGCAGGACCGAGCCATCGTGCGCTCGGTCATCGACCTCGCGCACATGCTCGGCTGCATCGTCACCGCCGAGGGCGTGGAGTCCGAGGCGGTCGCGGCCTGGCTGCGCGAGGCCGGCTGCGACCACGGGCAGGGATACCTGTGGATGCGCCCGTCCCGGTGGACCGACGTGGTCGGGGTCGAGCGGGCGGCCGCGCTCGGCGCCCGAACGGAAGCGAGGTCGTGATGTCCCGAACCAGCCGTCTGCCCAGCCGTCTGCCCGGCCGTCTGCGCCGCGCGGTCGCCGGCGCCGCCCTTGTGGGGCTCGGCGTGCTGTGCGCCGGCTGCGGCGGTGCCGCGACCGGTGCGTCGTCAGGAACGCCGGCGACCCGCCTGGACCCGGCGCTGCGCGACCTGCTGCCCACGCAGGTCCGCGAGCGCGGCGTGCTCCGCGTGGGCACCGACGCGTCGTACGCCCCGATGTCCTCCTTCGGCTCCGACGGCCGGACCATCCAGGGCGTGGAGCCGGACCTCGGCGCGCAGATCGGGCGGGTGCTCGGGGTGCGGGTCCGCTTCGTCGTCCGCGACTTCACCGCGCTGCTGCCCGAGCTGCGCGCCGGGGACCTGGACCTGGTCATGTCCGCGATGACCGACACGACGCAGCGGGCGCGCACGGTCGACTTCGTCGACTACTTCAGCGCGGGCACCGCCATCCTGGTGCAGCGCGGCAACCCTGACGGCGTCACCGACATCGAGGACCTGTGCGGCAAGGTGGTCGCCGTGGAGCGCGGGACCACGCAGGTCGACCTGCTGGCGCGCGCGCAGCGCAACTGCGCGGGCCCACGGATCACGGTCAAGGCCTACCCGACGAACTCCGACGCGCTGCTGCGGCTGCGCACCGGACGGGCGGCCGCGGTCCTCAACGACCTGCCGCCGGCCGCGTTCCTGGTCAACGACCCGCGCACCCGCTCGCACTACCAGCTGGCGTCGACCGTGCAGTACGAGCCCGGCCTCTACGGCATCGCGGTGCCCAAGGACCGCGCGGGACTGCGCGACGCCGTCAAGGGAGCCCTCGAGGAGCTGCTGGACCGCCGCGTCTACGCGCGGGTCCTGGACCGATGGGGGGTGAGCGGCGGCGCCGTCGACCGGGTCAGCGTCGACAACGACCGCTGATCCGGGACCTCAGAAGTCCCCGCCGCCGAAGTCCCCGCCGCCGAAGTCCCCGCCGCCGAAGTCTCCGCCGCCGAAGTCTCCGCCGCCGAAGTCGCCGCCCGCGCTGTCGGAGTCGCCGCCGTCGTACCCGCCGTCGTACCCGCCGTCGCCACCGTCGCCACCGTCGTCGCCGCCGTCGCCGCCGTCGCCACCGTCCCAGCCCATCGGGTCGCCGCCCATCCAGCCGGGGGAGAGCATGCCCATCATCAGCACGGTCGGCAGCAGGCCCGAGGTCAGGTAGCCGCCGAAGTACCCCGAGGCCCACG
>JAICKK010000018.1 GCA_025927955.1 Nocardioidaceae bacterium | reverse complement strand
CAGGGGGCTCGGGCACCTCAACCAACGCCGGCTCGGGCACCTCAACCAGCGCCGGCTCGGGCACCTCAACCAGCGCCGGCTCGGGCACCTCAACCAGCGCCGGCTCGGGCACCTCAACCAGCGTCGGCTGCTGGCTCAGCCGCGCTCAGTCCCGCTGGAGCAGGCCCCACACGTAGGCCGCCTGGCCGACGTGCTGCGTCGTGTCGTTGAGCACGCTCACCAGCCGCACCGCCAGCGTCACCGGCGGGTCCCACCGCTCGTCGACGATGCGGGCGTAGTCCTCGTCGGCGAGCGTGGCGACGTAGTCGACGCTCGCTCGGTGCACCGCCTCGTGGTAGGCGTCCAGCAGGTCCGCCGGCGCGCGCACCTGAGCGACCTCCTCCGCGCCGTGCCCGTAGCCGGTCGCGCCCACGTCGAAGGGCAGCCGGAACCGCTCGACCCAGCCGCCGGAGGTCCACAGCTGCTCGGCGCCCGCGGCGTCGGCCACGTGGTCGTCCTGGACCCGCGAGAGGTGCCAGACCAGCCAGGCGACCGAGTTGCCGTGGGAGTCCGGCCGGGCCGCGAGCCGGTCCTCGTCGAGGCCCTCGAGCACCGCCCGGACGGACTCGCGGACCCGGCCGAAGCCGTCGATGAGCAGGTCGTTCGCTGTCGTCATACGCCTCACGCTAGCCGCACCCGCCGCCCGCCCCCCAGGAGGTCAGCGGTGGGAGCGGACCCGCTCGATCTCGTGCTCGACCGGCTCGTCCTCGAGCCTGGCGACCACCCACAGCCCCATCGCCACGCAGGCCAGGGCCGCGACCTGGATGAGGATGAACAGGGGTGAGTGCCGCGGGACCTCCTGGAAGACGAAGAAGCCGAACGTCAGGGCGACCAGGCCGTCGACGATGTTGAGCACCGGCATGGACGTGGAGAGCCGGGCTATGCGGTAGGCGACCTGGTTGGTGACCACGCCCGCACCGCCCACGACCACCATGGCCCAGGTGGGCCAGACCGTCAGCATCCGGACCACGCCTCCGGCCGCGAGCTCCTGCAAGGACATCTTCAGCAGCCCGGCCACCAGCCCGAAGAGGACCCCCGAGGTCACCCCCAGCAGGAACGCCCGCCGGCTGGCCCGGGCGCTGCCCCGGGCCACCATGGCCGCGAGCACGGCGGCTGCGACACCGGCGCCGGAGAGCACGAACGCCCGGGCGCCGAGCCCGCTGTCGAGGCCCGGAGTGGGGTTCGACGCCACCAGGAAGACGGCCAGACCGAGCGCCGTCAGCGAGACGGCCTGGACCTCCGAGCGCGAGGGGAGCCGGCGGCTGATCGCGGCGCGCGCCGGCACCGCGAAGACGATGCCGCTGATGACGATGGGCTGCACGACGGCGATCTGCCCGTAGTGCAGCGCCATGGCGTGCAGGCCGAACCCGACGACCGCGAACACCTGCCCGATCACCCACCACGGCCGGCTGAACAGGTGCACGATGAGGCCGACGGGGCCCCGGGCGGACTCAGGGGCGGTGCCGGCCACCTGGTGCTGGACGGACGTGGAGATGGCGAACGTCGCCGCGCTGAGCAGCGCGAGCACCGTGGCGAGCGCGGTCAACTTCTCGCCGCCCGTGATCTGGACACCCGCATACTCTAGGCGGCGAGCGGGTGCCGCGCCGCGACGTGGGCGAGGTCGGCGAGGTCGGGCCGCGGGGATGCGCGGTGGTACGGTCGCCCGGTGTCAGCCGGCGGGCGGTCGCCCCACCCCAGCCGCCCCTTGGGCATCGCCTTCCTCGGCTGCGGGTTCATCACCGGCGTGCACAGCCGGCACCTGCGGGCGCTCGGCGGCGAGGTGGTCCGCGGCTACGCCAGCCGCGACCGGGACCGCGCCGAGGCGTTCCGCCGGCGCTACGGCGGCGAGCGGGCGTACGGCGGGTACGCCGAGGCGCTCGCCGACCCCGGCGTGGACGCCGTCGTCGTCGCCGTACCCCCGAGGTTCCACCTCGACCTGACCCTCGAGGCGCTGCGGGCCGGCAAGCACGTGCTGGTCGAGAAGCCGGCGTTCCTGCGCCGGGAGGACTACGAGACGGTGCGCGCCGCCCGCGACGAGGCGGGCCGGGTGGTCTGCGTCGGCGAGAACGACCACTACAAGCCGCTCGCGGTCCGCCTGCGGCGGCTGCTGGCGTCCGGCGTCGTCGGCGACCTGGTGTTCGGCCACTTCACCACGATCGCCGATCGCCCGAAGGGCGGGGACGACTGGCGCAACGACGAGGGGCTGGCCGGCGGGGACGCGTTCTTCGAGGAGGGCATCCACTGGCTGCACCTGGCGGGCAGCCTGGGCCCCACGATCACCCGGATCCACGGCTACCGGCCCCGACCGGCAGAGCCCGCCGCCGGGCCGGGTCGGGGCCGGGGGGACCGGCGCGCCCGCAGCATGCTCGTGGCCTTCGAGTACGACACCGGAGCCGTGGGCGCGCTCTACTACTCCCGCGAGGTGCCGTCCCTGCTGCGCGGCGTGCGCACCTCGACCCTGTACGGTCGCCGCGGGGCGATCACCTTCGAGTCCAACGGCGGGGGCATCCTCGTCCACGGCGGGGGCCGTCCCCGGGTGGTGCTGCCGGGGTGGCGGGACATCCGCGGCTACCAGGCGATGTACCGGGACCTCGTGCGCGCGATCCGCGACCGTGGGACCCCCGAGATGAGCCTCGAGCGGGCGCTCGCGGACCATCTGCTGATGGAGCAGGTCTATGCGTGCCAGCCGGCGGAAGGAGGGCGACGTGAACGGTAGCGGGGAGCACTTCGACGTCGTCATCGTCGGCAGCGGTGCCGGTGGCGGCACCATGGCTCACGCCCTGGCCGGCACCCAGGCGCGGGTGCTGCTGGTCGAGCGCGGGGAGATGCTGCCGCAGGAGCCGGAGAACTGGGACCCCGGGGCGGTCTGGAAGCAGAAGCGCTACCGCCCCGACGAGCTGTGGCTGGACCGGCGCGGCCGCGAGTTCCTGCCGTTCGTGCACTACATGGTGGGCGGCAACACCAAGTTCTGGGGCGCGGTGCTCTACCGGCTGCGGCCCGACGACTTCGACGCGGTCGAGCACGCCGACGGCGTCTCCCCCGGGTGGCCGATCGACTACGCGACGCTCGCCCCCTGGTACGACCGGGCCGAGGCGCTCTACCAGGTGCACGGGGACTCCCAGGACGACCCGACCGAGCCGGAGCGCGGCCCCTTCCCCTACCCACCGGTCCCGCACGAGGGCCGGATGACCCGCCTCGTCGAGCAGCTGCGCGAGCAGGGCCTGCACCCGACGTACCTGCCGCTCGGGCTGAGGGACCCGGGCCTGCCGGGCGGCTGCGTGCTGTGCAGCACCTGCAACTCGTTCCCGTGCCGGATCCGCGCGAAGAGCGACGCCGACACCATGTGCGTGGAGCCCGCGCTCGCCGCGAGCAACCTGACCATGTGGACCGGGGCCCGGGCGGAGCGGCTGGTCACCGGCGCCGACGGGCGCCGCGTCGAGGCGGTCGACATCGACCGCGGCGGCGAGCGGGTGCGCGTCCACGCCTCCACGGTCGTGCTGGCGGCGGGCGCGGTGAACTCCGCGGCGCTGCTGCTCCGCTCGGCGTCGGACCGGCACCCCGACGGCCTCGCCAACAGCTCGGGGCTCGTCGGCCGCAACTACATGGCGCACCTGTCGACCATGATGGAGGCCTTTCACCCCTTCCAGGTGAACCCGACCGTGTTCGCCAAGACGGTGGCGATCAACGACTTCTACCGGGCCGGGGACGGGCGGGCGTACCCGCTCGGCCACATCCAGTCCCAGGGTCGTGCGCACGCCGACATCGTGCAGGCGGTGATGCCCGCGCTGCCGATGTGGGCGAGCAAGGCGTGGGTGGCCCGGGGCGTGGACTGGCTGGCGCTCTCCGAGGACCTCCCCCGGCTCGGCAACCGCGTCCTGGTCGAGCCCGACGGCCGGATCCGGGTCGACTACACGCCCAACAACCTCCGGCCGCACGCGATGCTCGTCAAGGAGGTCGTGCGGATGCTGCGCAAGGCCGGCTTTTGGACCGTCGTACGCCACTCGTTCAAGGTGCAGAACACCACCCACCAGTGCGGCACGATGGCCTTCGGTCACGACCCGCGTACGTCGGTCCTCGACCCGTTCTGCCGCAGCCACGACGTCGAGAACCTGTTCGTCGTCGACGCGTCGTTCTTCCCCTCGTCGGCCGCGGTCAACCCCGGGCTCACGATCATCGCCCAGGCCCTCCGCGTGGCCGACCACCTGTCCACCCACGACCTGCAGCGCTCAGCCGAGAGGGCCCGATGAGAGTCCATTCGTTCAGCCACGTCGCCATCACCGTGGCCGACTTCAACCGGACGGTGCGGTTCTACTGGGAGGTGTTCGGCGCCCCGGTCGTGGGGGTCAACCTCGACCACGACCCGCACCGGCTGCGCACCTTCTTCGGGGTGGACCCGGTCGGCCCGGACGACCCGCGGCTGAAGATCGGCTGGGTCCGGATCCCCGGCGGCGCCACCATCGAGGTCTTCGAGTTCACACCCACCCTGCAGCCTCCGGCGGAGGTGGAGTGGAGCCGCCCCGGGGTCACGCACTTCTCGATGAACGTCCGCGACACCGCCCGCTGGCACGACTACCTGGTCAGCAAGGGCGTCGAGATCGTCAGCCCACCCGAGCAGTCGCCCAAGGGGCACACGTTCTTCTTCGTCAAGGACCCCGACGGCAACCTGATAGAGCTCATCGACAACAAGCACATGCGGCCGATCCTGCGCTGGCTCGGGCCGCTCGGTGGGTTCGTGTTCCGGCACACGATGTACAAGAAGTACTACCGGCCGACGTCGGTCGAGGTGCCGAGGCGCTAGCCGAGGCCTCGAACCCACGGCCACCTCCGCGCGTCTACGTTGGTTGAGGTGCCGAGGCGCTAGCCGAGGCCTCGAAACCACGCTCACCTTCCGCGCTCAAGGCGACGCGGCCACCTCCGCGCGCCGATGCAGGTGGTCACCTCCGCGCGCCGGTGCGGGTGGTTTCGAGGCCCTCGCCCCTGGGGGCTCGGGCACCTCAACCAGCGTGGGCTCGGGCACCTCAACCAGCGGCGGGCCCGGGGGCCGCGTCGCGTTGGTTGAGGTGCCGAGGCGCTAGCCGAGGCCTCGAAACCACGCTCACCTTCCGCGCCCAAGGCGACGCGGTCACCTCCGCGGGCCGGTGCAGGTGGTCACCTCCACGCGCCGGTGCAGGTGGTTTCGAGGCCCTCGCCCCTGGGGGCTCGGGCACCTCAACCAGCGACGGGCTCCGAGGCCGCGCGCGTTGGTTGAGGTGCCGAGGCGCTAGCCGAGGCCTCGAAACCACGGCCACCTTCCGCGCCCAAGGCGACGCGGCCACCTCCGCGCGCCGGTGCAGGTGGTCACCTCCGCGCGCCGGTGCGGGTGGTCACCTAGCCTCGCGGTCCCCCGGCGACGTAGAGCACCTGCCCCGAGACGAACCCGGCACGCTCGGAGCAGAAGAACGAGACCGCGTCGGCGACGTCCTCTGGCTGCCCGGGACGGTTGACCGGGATCGCGGCGACGCGGGCCGCGCTGAACTCCTCGAAGGACTGACCGACCCGCTCGGCGGTGGCTCGGGTCATGTCGGTGACGATGAACCCCGGTGCCACCGCGTTGCAGGTGACGCCGAACCGGCCGAGCTCGAGGGCCACGGTCCGGGTGAACCCCTGCAGCCCGGCCTTGGCCGCGGCGTAGTTCGCCTGTCCCCGGTTGCCGAGCGCCGACGTGGACGACAGGTTCACCACCCGCCCCCAGCCGGCCTCCGTCATGTGCCGCTGGGTGGCGCGGGTCATCAGGAACGCGCCACGCAGGTGCACCGACATGACCGTGTCCCAGTCGTCGCCGGACATCTTGAACAGCAGGTTGTCGCGCAGCACGCCGGCGTTGTTCACCAGCACGGTCGGGGGTCCCAGCCGCTCGGCGACCTCGGCGACAACCCGCTCGACGGCGTCCTCGTCGGCGACGTCGGCGACGAACCCGTCGGCCCGCACGCCGTCGGCCCGCAGCCGCTGCGCGCTCTCGCCAGCAGCCGTCTCGTCGATGTCGAGGCAGGCGACCGCCCGCCCGTCGGCACCCAGCCGTGCCGCGACCGCCGCCCCGATGCCGCGACCGGCCCCGGTGACGACGGCCACCCTCTGCTCCTGCGCCATCCCGGCTCCCTTCCGCGACATGGTGCCTGCGGGTTGTCAGGCTACTCATCGCGGGACGACCGACCGCGCAGCCGCTCGGTCGCCGGGCCACCCGAGCCTCCAGGCGCCGTTCGACTTGTTCCCGAACGTATGTTCGGATACAATGTCACCATGGGCAACGGTGACGGGCAGGTGGTCTCGACGGACATGCTGCGCGCGTGGCTGGAGGCGCTGCCGCGGCTCAGCGCGGTCGACGACTCCGACCGGCTCGAGCAGCTGCGGCTGCTCGAGCAGCTCAAGGGTGCCAGCGCCGCGTCTCAGGCCCGGCTGGCCGTGGACTTCGACACGTCCCAGCGTCAAGCCCAGCGCGACGCCGGGACGCCCGCCCGGCAGCTCGGGAAGGGCATCGCCGCCCAGATCGGGCTGGCCCGCCGGGAGAGCCCCATCCAGGGCGCGCGTCACCTCGCACTGGGCAAGGCGCTGGTCGCAGAGATGCCGCACACCCTGGCCGCGCTGACCCACGGGGAGGTCTCCGAGTGGCGCGCCACTCTCGTGGCCCGGGAGACCGCGTGCCTGTCGCGGGTCGACCGGGCCGAGGTTGACGCCGAGCTCGCCGCCCTTCCCGGCGGACTGGCCGCGCTCGGTGACGGCGGCACTGCTGCGCAGGCGCGCCGCATCGCCTACCGGCTCGATCCGTACGCGTTCACCCGCCGAGCCGCCAGGGCCGCCGCGGACCGGTGCGTCACGCTGCGCCCGGCGCCGGACACCATGACGTACCTGACCGGGCTGCTCCCGGTCACCGCCGGTGTCGCGGTGCACACCGCGTTGACCCGACACGCCGACACCCTTCGCGCCGGCGGCGACGACCGCAGCCGCGGCCAGATCATGGCCGACACCCTCGTCGAACGCGTGACCGGAGAGGCCACCGCTACCGCGGTCCCCGTCGAGGTCCACCTCGTCATGACCGACACCGCCCTGTTCGGCCACCACTCCACCACCCCGGACCAAGCCGCGGGCGAGGAGCGGCCGACCGCCGCGGAGCCGGCGCGCAACCCCGTCCCGGACGGGGCCGACCCGGAGTTGGCGCACGAGGAGCCGGCACACCTGCTCGGCTACGGCCCGGTCCCCGCGCCTCTGGTCCGGTCCTGGCTGCGCGACCTGCCCACGCACACGCGGGCCTGGATCCGGCGCCTGTACACCGACCCCGCCACCGGCGCCCTGGTCGCGATGGACTCCCGGCACCGCGAGTTCAAGGGCCAGCTCCGCGCCTTCACCATCATCCGCGACCAGGTCTGCCGAACGCCGTGGTGCGACGCCCCGATCCGACACGCCGACCACCCCGAGCCCGCCGCTGACGGCGGCCCGACCAGCTCGGCGAACAGCCAGGGCCTGTGCGAGGCCTGCAACTACGCCAAGCAAGCCCCCGGCTGGCACGCCCGCGCCCTCGACGACGGCGTCGTGGAGACCACCACCCCCACGGGCCACGTCCACCGCAGCCACCCCCCGCCCGCACCGGGCGGCCACCCGCGTGCGCCACGCCTCACCGGCGGATCCCGCCTCGAGGCCTCCTTCCGCAACCTCGTCCTCACCGCCTGAGCCGCGGCACTAGGTCGTCAGCCGGGCGCGTCCGGCCTCGGTGACCACCCGGTCCTGCTTGTCGGTCGCCAGCATCCTCGGCTCGGTGGTGTACAGCCGGGCGAGCTCGGCCCGTTCGATGCCCAGCCGACGTGCGAGCTGGTGCACCTCGAGCCTGTGCATGCGGCCACCCGCGTCCTCGATGCGCCGAAGCAGCGCGAGGACCGGGTCGTCGACCGGCTCCACGTCGGGCTCGTCCCCGATGCCCTGCCACGTGCGCTTGGGGAAGCGGCGGAGGTACTCCTGCTCGAGCTCGAGCATCCGCCGGGTGTGGGTCTCGAACTGCGCGGCGGTGCCGTGCAGGAACACCCAGTTGCGGCTGTCGTGCAGCTGCTTGCCCTGGCCCTCGAGCTCCTCGTCGGACAGCTCGGCGGCGGGCCGGCCCGCGGGTACGTCGGGCGGGGTGTCGCTCATCGTTCTCCTCCTGGCTGGTCGGACGGCGGCAGCCCGGCGTACACCCGGGTGGCGTTGCCGCCGAGCACGAGGGCGGCGACCTCGTCGGCCAGGCCCAGGCCGACGACCGCGCGGGCGTTCTGCGCGGCGCCGGGGACGCCGGGCCAGTCCGTGGCGAAGATCCAGCGTCGAGCCAGCCGGCCGAGGTCGTAGCGGTGGTAGTACTCCGGCAGCCGCTTGGGGGGCAGCCCGGACAGCTCGACCCACACGTGCGGGCTCGACAGCGCCATGAACGCCGCCGCGTCGTACCACCAGCCCCGGCCGCCGTGCGCGAGCACCACGTCCAGGCCCGGGAAGTCCCGCAGGACCGGCAGCAGGTACGACGGGTCCGCGAGCTCGTTCATGGAGCCGGGGAACGTGCTCGTGCCGCAGTGCACGACCAGCGGCACCCCTCTCTCGGCGAGCACCTGGTAGGCCGGGTACAGCATGGCGTCGTCGCAGCGGAAGCCGCCGTGCACGGGGTGCAGCTTGAGCGCGGCCGCGCCGAGGTCGAGCTGGCGGCGGACCTCGGCGGCGAGCGGGAAGTGCAGGTGCGGGTTCACGTTGGCGACCGGGCGGAACCGCTCCGGGTTGTGCTCCACCAGCGGCAGCAGGTCCTCGAAGAGCTGGTAGCCGGTGACCTTGGGGCTGTACTCGCAGAACAGCAGCGCGTGGTCGACGCCCTGCTCGGCGAACAGCTCGTCGAGCCGCGCCGGGCGGGGCCGGCCGTCGGCGTCCCAGACGTCGCGCAGGATCCCGTCGGGTCCGAAGCTGCGCGCCCACTCCAGCCACGCCGGCGACAGGGAGCCCAGCACCGGGACGTGCACGTGTGCGTCGACGAGGACGTGGCCGTCGAGCACGGCCTACTCCCAGCCCGCGACGAGGGGGGTGTCGGTGCCCAGCTCGCCGACCTTGCGGGCGCCGCCGGGGGCGCCGAGCGGGGCGTCGCGGCCCGGCAGCACCTCGGTGAAGAACGCCCGGTTGTCCTCGACGAACTGCTCGTCGCCCTCGGCCACGTGCCGGTCCTGGGTGATCGCCTCCACGGGGCACACCGGCTCGCAGGCGCCGCAGTCGATGCACTCCTTGGGGTTGATGTAGCTCTTGCGCTCGCCCTCGTAGATGCAGTCGACCGGGCACTCGTCGACGCAGGACTTGTCGTTCACGTCGATGCACGGGCTGGCGATCACGTAGGGCACGGGGCGCTCCGCTTCGAGGGAGTTCAGGCGGGGGTCAAGGACGACGGTCAGGCGGGGACGGGGACCTCGTGGGGCTCGTTGCTGGTGTGACCGGGGAACACGTGCGCGGTCGGGTCGATGTGCACCGCCGCGTTGTTCACCGCGGTGGCCACCTCCCCGAAGCCGACGGAGATCAGCCGTACCTTGCCGTCGTAGTCGGTGATGTCGCCGGCCGCGAACACACCGGGCAGGTTGGTGCGCATCGCGGTGTCGACGACCAGGTGCCGGTTGTCGCGCAGCTCGAGGCCCCACTCCCGCATCGGGCCGAGGTTCGCGGTGAAGCCCAGGGCCGCGACCACCTTGTCGCACGGCAGCACCCGAGGCTGCTCCTCGCCCCGCACGCTCACGTGGGCCCTCTCCAGCACCGAGCCGCCCTCCAGCGCGGTGACCTGGGCGGTGAGGAGCAGGCGGACCGAGGAGTCACGGACCTTGGCGACGCTGCCCTCGTGCCCGCGGAACTGGTCGCGCCGGTGCACCAGGGTCACGCTGGCCGCCAGCGGCTCGAGCATCAGCGCCCAGTCCAGGGCGCTGTCGCCGCCGCCGACGATGACGACGTCGCGCCCGACGTACTCCTGGCTGCTGGGCACGAAGTACTCCAGGCCGCGGCCCAGGAACTCCTCGCCTGCCGGCAGCGGGCGGGGCGTGAAGGTGCCGATGCCTCCGGTCACGACGAGCGCCCGGCAGGTGAGCTCGGTGCGCGTGGTGCGGACCAGCATCCGGCCGTCGTCGAGGCGCTCGAGCTGCTGCGCCTCCTGGCCGAGCAGGTAGGTCGGCTCCATCTGGGACGCCTGCGCGACCAGCCCGCGCACCAGGTCGCGGCCGGTGATGGCGGGGAAGCCGGCGACGTCGTAGATCTGCTTCTCGGGGTACATCGCGGTGACCTGGCCGCCGACCTCGGACAGCGAGTCGACCACCGCCACGGACAGGCCCCGCTGACCGGTGTAGTAGGCGCCGTAGAGCCCGACCGGTCCGGCGCCGACGATGCACACGTCGACCTCCACCTGCGTCATGGGGCGACCTCCAGCTCGGCCTGCGGGTCGGGGTCCGGGCGGCTGCCGACGAGGTCGCGGACCTTGAACCGCTGCAGCTTCCCCGTGGCGGTCTTGGGCAGGTCGGTCACGAACACCACCTTGCGGGGTGCCTTGAAGTGCGCGAGGCCCTCGCGGCACCACTCGACGAGGTCGGCCTCGGCGCCGGCGGGGTCGCCGGGCTCCTCCGAGACGACCACGACAGCCACCGGCTTGTCCAGACCGTCCTCGTCCGGGACGCCCACCACCGCCGCCTCGAGCACGGACGGGTGCTCGAGCAGCCGGCTCTCCACCTCGGCGGGAGAGACCCAGATGCCGCCGGCCTTGAGCATGTCGCTGTTGCGTCCCAGGCACGCGTAGTAGCCGTCGCGGTCGCGGACGTAGGTGTCGCCCGTGCTGAGCCACTCGCCCTGGAAGACCTGCCGGGTCGCGTCGGTGCGGTGCCAGTAGCCCAGCGCGATCGACTCACCGCGAACGAACAGCCCACCGGGCTCGCCGTCGGGCACCGGCCGGCCACTACCGTCGCGGACCTCGACGTCGTAGCCGGGGACCGCCACACCGGTGGTGCCCGGACGGATGTCGTCGGGGCGGTTGGACAAGAAGATGTGCAGCGCCTCCGTCGACCCGATCCCGTCGAGGATGTCCACGCTGTAGCGCCCGGTGAACCGGCGCTGCAGCGGTGCCGGCAGGGGCTCACCGGCCGACGCGCACAGCCGGACGCTCGTGAACGCCTCCGCGGGCACGTCGCTGGCGGCCATCGCCGCGTAGAACGTCGGCACCCCGAAGAACAGCGTCGGGCGGGCCTCCTCCAGCCTCTCGCGTACGACGTCGGGGGTCGGCCGGCGCGGCTCGAGCACGGTGGCGGCCCCGACGGAGAACGGGAAGAAGACACTGTTGCCGATGCCGTAGGCGAAGAACAGCTTCGCCACCGAGAACGTCACGTCGTCGGGACGGATGCCCAGCACCTGCGCGCCGTACGTCTCGCAGACGTGCCGGATGTTGGCGTGGCGGTGCATCGCGGCCTTCGGCAGGCCGGTCGTGCCCGAGGTGTAGAGCCACAGCGCCCAGGAGTCGTCCGTCGTCCGCGCCACGTCGCCCAGCCCGGACCGCTCACCGGTGGAGAGCAGCTCCTCCCAGGTGTGCAGCAGCACGTGCTCGGGGAGGTCGAGGCCGCCGTCCCCGGCGAGCACCACGTGCTCGACCTCCGGGCTGGCCGCCGTCGCCTGCGTGACCGCGTCCACGAACTCGCCGGTGACCAGCACCGCGCGCGCCCCGGAGTCCGCGACGATCTTGGCGAGCTCGGCACCGTTGAACATCGTCGAGACCGGCACGGCCACCAGGCCCGCCCGGAAGGCGCCCAGGATGCCGGTCAGCATCGGGACTCCGTCCGACATCACCAGCACGACCCGGTCGTCGCGGCGCAGACCCAGGCTGCGCAGCCCGCCGGCGACGGTCGCCGTCTGCCGGTCGAGGTCGGCGTAGGTCAGGCTCGGCGAGCCCACGACCGCGGTGCGGTCGCCCCGGCCCTCGGCGACGTGCCGGGACACCAGGTAGGAGGCCGCGTTGAACATGTCGGCGTCCGGGGGCATCCTCAGACCCGCCGGTGGTCGTAGTCGCCGCGCCGCCCGGTGCCGTAGCGCCGCAGCGCCCCGTCGGGCCCCGACGCGTTGGGCCGCACGAAGACCCAGTTCTGCCAGGCCGTGAGCCGGCCGAAGATCTTGGTCTCCATGCTCTCCGGACCGACGAAGCGGTGGTTGGCCTCCATGCCGGTCAGCGCGTCGGGGGACAGCGACGCCCGCTCCTCCAGCACGATGCGGAGCTCGTCGGGCAGGTCGAGGTCGTCCAGCGCCATGGTCACCAGGCCGGCCTCCTCCGCCGCCCGGGCGTCGAGCCGCTCGCCGATCCGGCCGCGGGCCGCCTCCAGCCCGTCGTCGTGGCCCCAGAACCGCGACGCGAGCCGGGACAGGCCGTTGCCCATCGGCAGCCGCCCGTCGTTGCTGGCGGTGAGCACGACCACCGCCGGGTCCGCGTCGGGGTCGACGTCCTCGTAGACGCCCTCGAGCATGTACTGCCGGTCGCAGGCCAGCGCCACGTCCAGCAGGAAGCCGCCGAAGCAGCTCCCCGGCTCGATGACCGCCACCATGCTGCGGCTGGTGACGTCGAGCCGCTTGAGCGTGCGCTTGAGGTACTGCACGGTCTCGTGCGCGAACCAGTCGCCGGACTCGTCGAGGTCGCGCAGCTGCCCGTCGTACGCCAGGACGCGGTCGACGTCGCCGGAGGTGCGGAACACCCAGGTGCCGAGATCCGGCTCGTTGGTGCGCAGCCGCAGCACGAGGTCGTCGAGCGCCCGGGCCACCGCGAACGGCCAGTAGCCCGCGCCCTGGTCGAGGGCGCCGGCGGCGTCGGGCGGCGGGTCGCCGTCGGGGCCCTCGATGGTGATCTCGACGCGGCGTGCGGTGCGGTCCAGAGCGGCGCTGAGGTAGGGGTAGCGCAGGGAGTCGTCGGTCTGCTCGCGCTCGAGCGGCGCCAGCGCCACCCCCCGCCCACCGGGCCGGGTGGAGGCGTCCGCGGCGGCCCGGGCGCGCGCCGCGATCTCCTCCTGCCACCGGTTGCGCGGCACGGTGGCGTCGACCAGCCCCCACTCGACCGCCGTCGCGCCGCGGTAGCCCTCGGACCTCGTGGCGAACACGTCCGCGCGGTCCTTGCGCACGTGCCGCTTGTCGACCACGCGGGTCAGCCCGCCGGTGCCGGGCAGCACGCCGAGCAGCGGGACCTCGGGCAGGCTCACCGTCGAGGACCCGTCGTCCATGAGGACGATCTCGTCGCAGGCCAGCGCCAGCTCGTAGCCGCCGCCGGCCGCGGTGCCGTTGAGCGCCGCGAGCCAGGTCTGCCCGCTGCTCGCGCTGGCGTCCTCGATGGCGTTGCGGGTCTCGTTGGTGAACTTGCAGAAGTTCACCTTCCAGGCGTGGCTGGACTGCGCGAGCATCCGGATGTTGGCGCCTGCGCAGAACATCCGCTCCAGCCCGCCGGTCATCACGACGGCCTTGACGCCGGGATGCTCGAACCTCAGCCGCTGCACGGCGTCGTACAGCTCGATGTCGACGCCGAGGTCGTAGGAGTTCGCCTTCAGGTCGTAGCCACCGACCAGGCCGGCCGACTCGTCGACGGCAAGCGTCAGGGTCGCCACCTCGCCTTCGACGTCGAGGCGCCAGTGCCGGTAGCGGCCCGGCTCGGTGTCGAAGTCGACCTCGGGCGGCGTGGGCCCGGTGCTGCCGCCGCTGTGCCCGTCGGCGTCCTGGCTGGTCTCGAGGACGGTCACTGCAGCACCTCTGATCCGAAGGTCCACCGAAGGCTCGTCGGCTGCGCGACACTCTACGCTCGCCTGGTAGACCGTCAAGGCTGTGTCGCATATTCTCGGCGAGACCGGCACGTCGTCCTCGACGGCCGGCGCCGTGGAAGGGGGAGCCCTGAGCGATCCGCTGCGCCTACCGCCGCCGCGCCGCCGCGAGACCGGCTCCGCGAGCGCCCGGTCGTTGCTGCTCACGGTGCTCGGCGAGTTCGTGCACCCGCGCTCCCAGCGGGTCTGGACCGCCACCCTCCTCGAGGCGCTCCGCGTCCTCGGCGTGGAGGAGAAGTCGGCCCGCCAGGCGCTGACGCGCCTCGCCGGCGAGGACCTGCTGGTCTCGAGCCGGCACGGCCGCCGGGTGTCGTGGAGCCTCACGCCCTCCGGCGGCGCACTTCTCGCCGAGGGCACCCGGAGGATCTACGGGTTCATGCGCGAGCGGCGGCCGTGGGACGGACGGTGGCTGGTGCTCAGCGTCCCCATCCCCGAGACCCAGCGGCGGCTGAGACACCGGCTCCGCACCAGGCTGACCTGGCTCGGCCTCGGCTCCCCGACGTCGGGGCTGTGGGTGACGCCCGACGACGGCCTGGCCGACGAGGTACGCGCGGTGGTCCGCGACCTCGGGCTGGAGGAGCAGGCCTTCGCCTGGGTCGGGCCCGCGGGCGGCATCGGCAGCGAGGAGCGGCTGCTGGTCGAGGCGTGGGACCTCGCCGACGTCGAGAGGCGGTACCTCTCCTTCCTCGACGACTTCGCGACCCGGGCGCCGGACTCCCCGGAGGAGGCCTTCGTGTCGCAGGTCGAGATGGTGCAGGAGTGGCGCCGGTTCCCCTTCCTCGACCCGGGGCTTCCCCGCGAGCTGCTCGACCACGACTGGCCCGGCCCGCGCGCGGCGGCCGCCTTCCACGACCGGCACGACCGCTGGCACCGGCGGGCCCAGGCCGAGTGGGACCGGATGGACGCGGCCGCCGGCCCGCACCCCTGACCAGGCGTACTCCTCATGGTCGTTGACGGTCGCCCGGCGGACCGGCGCATCGGCACCCTGCTCAGTACTGGTGGTGCTCCACGTCGACGTACCCGCCGGACTCCTCGTGACCCGGGCCGCGCTCGCCGGGCTCACCCCCGGCGCCGTCCCTGCCGTCCCCGCCGCTCCCACCGCCGGTGGCGGAGCGGGAGGGTGCGGCGTGCGCGGTCGTCGGGCCGGCCGGGGCGGGACGCCGCGCCCGGTCGGCACCGACCAGCTTGCGCAGCGTCGGGTCCGCCCCCGAGCCGGAGTAGCCGCGGGCCTCGAGCCAGGACCGCAGCCTCTCGCGCCGCGGATGCGAGTCCGGGATGCGGTTGTAGACGTAGTTGAGCCCGCGCAGGGCAGCCTCCGCCTCGAGGTGCGCGAGGATGAACGAGCCGACGCCCTGCCCCCAGGCGGAGGAGCGGACAGCGAGCAGGATCTCGGCGTCGCCGCCCCAGGTGGCGTCCAGCGACCCGTACCCGACGACCGACCCGGACGGAGTGCTGGCCATCCACCAGTCACCCGGCAGTCGGGCACCGGGGGCGTACGACACCTCCAGGGCGCCCGGAGGCACGGACCCGATCACATGCCGCTTGTCGGCGTCCCACGTCGGGTCCACCTCGTGGAGCCAGGAGAGGCTCAGCCGGACACGGGCGTCCTGCGACTCGGTCAACGACGGTGCTCCTCTTCATGCGGTCATGACGGACGACCCCCGCACCCTTGACCGTATCCCCGCCGGCGCCGGGCCAAACCAGCGTCGGGGCCGTCGATCAGGCCAGGCCCTCCTCCGCCAGGTGCACGTAGTCGAACTCCACCGGCTGGTCGTTGATGCCGGTCTGCGGAGGGGCGATCCAGCCGGCGAACCTGCCGTACTCGTACTCCGGCACCATCAGCGCCGCGACGGCCGCCCGGTCCTCGGCGGACGGCAACCACGCGTCCTTGGCGGCGTCCCACTCCTCGTCGGAGAGCACCCGCCCCTCGGGCGAGACGTGGTGGGCGGCATACACCCCGACCCGCCGGTTGAAGCCCTCGTGCGGCAGCAGGAGCCGCTCCTCCAGCCCCGCGTCCTCGAGCGCCTGGTTCCAGCGGCGCACGCCGTTCGCGCAGTCGGCGACGTACTCGTCGCGAAGGTCGAGGTTCAGCGCGGACAGGGTGGGCACGACGCGATCGCGGATCTCACCGTCCTCGACGTAGCGCATCGTGCGCGTGTCGTCGACAAGCACGTGGTCGTCCTTGCGGCGGGTCTCCTGCCAGCGTCCCTTGAGTCCGGAGGAGTAGTAGTTGCCGGCGTTGGTGGACTGCTCGGAGCCGAACAGGTCCATGGACACCGAGAACTGGAAGTTGAGGTACTTCTGGATCGTCGACAGCGGGATGCCGCCGTACGGGAGGATGTCGGCGGTCCCGTGCTCGGCCATCAGCTCGGCGGTGCGCTCGACGGTGCGCTGCACACCGGTGGTGCCGACGAACATGTGGTGCGCCTCCTCCTTGAGCATGAACTCGCAGGTGCGCGCCAGCGGGTCGAAGGCCGACTCCTTGAGGGTGCCGAGCTGGTACTTCCCGTCCCGGTCGGTGAAGTAGGTGAACATGAAGAACTGCAGCCAGTCGGTGGTCGCCTCGTTGAAGGCGCCGAGGATGCGGGGCGCGTCGAGGTCGCCGCTGTTGCGCTTGAGCAGCTGCTCGGCCTCCTCGCGGCCCTCGCGACCGAAGTAGGCGTGCAGCAGGTAGACCATCGCCCACAGGTGGCGCCCCTCCTCGACGTTGACCTGGAAGAGGTTGCGCAGGTCGTAGATGCTGGGGGCGGTGTCGCCGAGCACGCGCTGCTGCTCCACCGAGGCCGGCTCCGTGTCCCCCTGTATGACGATCAGCCGCATGAGGTCGGCACGGTGCTCACCCGGGACCTCCTGCCAGGCGGGCTCGCCCTTGTGCTTGCCGAAGTGCACGACCCGGTCGGGGTCCCGCTCGGCCAGGAAGATGCCCCAGCGGTAGTCCTCCATGGGGACGTGGTCGAAGTGCGCCCAGCCGTCGCGGCCGACGGCGATCGCGGTGCGGAGGTAGACGTCCTTGGTGGGCAGCGCGGGGCCAAGGGTGCGCCACCAGTCGAGGAACTTCGGCTGCCAGCCCTCGAGGGCCCGCTGGAGGCGGCGGTCGTCGTTGAGGCCGACGTTGTTCGGGATGCGTTCGGAGTAGTCGATGCGGCTCAGGGGCCCGGTGGGGGCCGGCGCCGTTCCTGTCCGGTCGGCAGCCTCGGGGTCGGTCGTCATGTCGCTCCTGCCGCTCGGTCTCGCGCTCGCTCGGGCTGACTACCTGTCAAGTTCTACACTCTTGTTGCGGATGTGCCAAGACTTTGTCGACTGTCCGGGGGGCCGTCCGTCCTCCGGACCGAGCAGGCGATACTCCTGCGATGACCGTCTCGCCCGACGCCTTCCCGCCCGAGACCGACATCACCGGGGCCTTCGTCCGGCACCTCGGCGTCGAGTTCACGGAGCTGACCCCGGACCGGGTGGTGGCCACCTGGACCGCCCGCCCGGAGCTGCACCAGCCCTACGGCATCGTGCACGGCGGCGTGCACTGCAGCGTGATCGAGACGCTGGCCAGCGTCGGGGCCGCCCTGTGGGCGGCCCGGGACGACCCTGGGCGGAAGGTGGTCGGGGTCAACAACAACACCGACTTCTACCGGGCGGTCCGCGAGGGCACGCTGACCTCCACCGCCACCCCGCTGCACCGGGGCCGCTCCCAGCAGGTGTGGCTGGTGGAGACGACCGACGAGGACGGCAGGGTCGCCGCCAGGGGCCAGGTCCGGCTGCAGAACCTGGCCGGCTGACCCCGGCTACCTGCTGACCTGGACGAGGTACCTCCCGGCCGGGGTCGCAGCGCCGCTGGAGACGACGACCGTGTGCCGGCCGGGCCGCGCGAGCACCACGTTGATCTGCCCGGGATGCTTCGGTGGCGCCACCACCACGGCCTCGTCGTTGCCGTCGGGGCCCACCACGCGAAGGCGGAAGCTCTGCCCGCTGCGGTTGTCGAGCATGAACTTCACGTCGGTGCCCTCGTGCACGTCCATCGACACCGGCGCGGCGACCTTGCCCGAGGGACCGACGGTGAAGGAGAGGGTCTCCTGCGCGCCGGTGACGTCGGCCGTCCCGGGACGCGTGTTCCCTCCGGTGGACGGATCGCACGCCGCGGTCGGGACGAGCAGCGCGACCGTCGCGACGGTCACCAGGAGACGGGAGGGGGTCGGCATCTCCGCGTGTGCCCCGACTGCACCCAAGGTATGCGGCGGCTGCGGGGTCACGTCGTCTCGCGCGGTCCCGGCGATCAGCCGGCCTTCCGGGAGCCCACGGTGACGGTGAGCTGCTTCTTCGTGCCGTCCCGGTCGACGGTCATCTTCAGCGTGCTCCCGGGCGTGGTCGTCCGTAGCGTCCCCAGCAGGTCGGCGTAGCTGGAGACCGGGTGGCCGCCGAGCCGGGTGATCACGTCACCGCGCTGCACGCCGGCCTTCGCCGCCGGCCCACCGGCCAGCACGTCCACGACGACGACCCCCGACCGGACGCCGGTCCCGAGCGCCGAGGCGATCGCGGGTGTCAGGTTGGTCAGCCGGATCCCGAGGTAGGGGTGCTGCGCGGTGCCGTTCTTGACCAGCTGGTCGGCGATGTTGGTGGCCACCACGGCCGGGGTGGCGAAGCCCAACGAGACCGCGCCCGACTGGGGTGGGATGTAGGCCTCGTTGATGCCGACGACCTGCCCGCAGACGTCGACCAGGGCGCCACCGGAGTTGCCGGGGGAGATGGCCGCATCCGTCTGGATCAGGTCGACCAGCGGCAGCGACGACTGTGACGCCGGCAGGTTCCGGCCGAGCGCGGACACGATGCCCTCGGTCACGCTGCTGTTGAACCCCAGCGGGCTGCCGATCGCGAGGACCGTCTCGCCGGGCTGCGGCAGCGACGTCCGGAAGGTCAGCGGTGGCAGCTGCCTGCCCGACACGTGGATGACGGCGAGGTCGGTCAGCAGGTCGCTGCCGGTCACCGTCCCCTTGATCGTGGACCCGTCGGCGAGGGCGAGCTCGACGGTCGGGACCACGTCCGGCTGGCCCTCCTGGACCGCGACGACGTGCTGGTCGGTGAGCACGGTGTCCTTGCGGTAGACGATGCCGCTCCCCAGCCCCTTCTGGGTGCGGACGGTCACCACGCTGGGCTCGACCTCGCGCACCATCTGCGGGACCGTCCGGCCGTGGCAGACCTCCCGGCCGGGCGGCTGGACGGCGTTGGCCACCGTGCCCGTGGAGGCGGACGGGGAGGGTGAGGACGCGCCGGCCGAGTCGTGGCTCGACCCGCTGCATCCGGCGAGAGCCATCGCGGCAAGCGCCAGCACGAGCAGTGTCGGGAGCAGGCGGGTTCGCATGGCGGCCTATACCCCGCTGCTCGGCGGGAGACACCTGTAGGTGCCGATCGCCCCTCAGGAGGCGGCGGCCGCGCAGAGCAGTGCTGCGGCGGCCGCACGGGCGGCCTGCGGAGCGTCGAGGTCGTGGTCGAGGTTCGCCGAGGACAGCGCGCCGTCGTAGAGCAGCTGCAGCTGCCGGCCGAGCAGCTCGGGGTCCGGCACGCCTGCCTGCCTCGCCAGCCCCGTGAACAGGGCGCGGAACCAGCCGCGGTAGTCGCGGGTGGCCTCCTCGACGAGCCCGCCCGGCCTCGCCTCGGCGCTGGCGCCCGCGAACGCGCAGCCCCGGAACCCGCGCTTGCGGACGTAGGCGACCTGGGAGTCGAAGACGGCCAGGATCCTCTCGCGGGGGTCGTCGTGCTGCTCCACCGCGGCGGTGACCCGGGCGGTGGTCGCGGCACGCCGCTCGAGGAGGTAGGCGTGCACCAGCTCCTCCTTGCTGCCGAAGACGTTGTACAAGGAGGCCTTCGCGACACCGGCGTGCTCGATCACCCGGTCGATGCCGACGCTCTGCACGCCCTCGCGGTAGAAGAGCTCGTCGGCGGCCTCGAGCAGGCGCGCGCGTGCCGAGGGCCGGCGGGGCTGCCGATGGCTCACGGTCCTGGCGGGCATCGTCGTCAACCTCCTGGACAGGACTGTCTGATCCTACTGCCGGCGACGGCCGGTGGGAGCACCGGCACCAGCGGTCGTGGTCGGCGCGCCAGGCCGACCGCGGCCAGCAGCGCGGCGAGGATGACCGCCGCGGCGTACTCCCGGGTCGTGGCCAGCAGCCCGCCCCCGTGCACCACCAGCACGCCCGCCACGACGGCCGGCCCGCCGAGCCCGAGGTAGGAGACCATGTAGAGCACCGACAGCACGCCCGCCCGCTCGTGCGGCCGGGGAAGAGGGAGCACCGTCCGGATGCCGCCCTGGAAGCCGCTGCCGAACCCGACCCCGGCGACCGCGGTCGCCAGGAAGAAGCCCACGGCGGACCGGGCGTCGACGGCGAGCAGGGTCAGCGCGACCCCGACGACGAGCGCGGCGACGCCGCCGGACATGAGGACGGTGGGAGCGGCGTTGCGGAGCACGAACACCGACAGCGCCGCGACACCGGCCAGCACGAACAGGCCCAGCCCGGCCAGCACGGACGACGTCGACCCCGTCAGCTCCCGCACGAGCGCGGGGCCGAGCGACCCGTAGAACCCGGCGAGCGCCCAGACGGCGAGCAGGACCGGAGCCACGGTGACCGCGGCGGCCCGCACCGACCGGGGCAGCCGTACGTCGGGCACCAGGGACGCGAGCGCACCGGCGCGCCGGGGCGCCGTCTCGCGCATCGCCAGCACACCGGCGGCCTGCAGCGCGAACACCCCGATCGCCGCGAGGTAGACCAGGTGCGTCGGGGCGGGCAGCAGCTGCACCACCAGTCCCGAGGCCAGGGCGCCCGACCCGGTGCCGACACCCGGCGCCACGGCGTTGGCCACCGTCCCCCGCTTCCGGTCGAGGTCCAGCAGCCCCGCACCGACCGTGGCCAGGGCGACCCCGGTCGCCACACCCTGCACCACCCTGGCGACGAGCAGCTCCGCGACGCCCTCGGCCGTCGCGAAGACCACCATCGAGGCAGCCTCGCCGACCAGGGCCGCCACCAGCACGGGCCGCCGGCCGACGTGGTCGGAGACCCGGCCGAGGACCAGCAGGGAGGAGAGGACCGCGACGGCGTACACGCCGAACACCACGGTGGTGGTGATCGGCGAGAAGCCCCACTCGCGCTGGTACACCGCGTAGAGCGGGGTGGGGACGCTGGCGGCGGCGAGGAAGGACACCACCAGCGAGGCGAGCAGCAGCAGCGGGCGCGTGGTCGACATCCGGGGCCTCCGACAGGGTGGTCTTGTACAGACTGGTCGGTTCAACCTAGACAGACCTGTCTGTCTGTGCAATCGGAAGGGGACCCGGTCCAGACAGGCAGGCTGGCAGCGACATGCCGGACCCGTGACAAATCGCATTGCGCGACCCGCCCACTGACGGTTGAGTGGTCCCTTCGGGCGGGGAGAGGAGACCATGAGCGCCACGGTGAGCGGCACGGGCCCACGGGAGCAGGTGATCGGCGACGGCCGGATCGTCGTCGACCGGCTCACCAAGAGCTTCGGGAGCCTGACGGCCGTGGACGACCTCAGCTTCACGGTGGACCCCGGACGGATCACCGGGTTCCTGGGCCCCAACGGTGCCGGCAAGACCACGACGCTGCGGATGCTGCTCGGGCTGGTGCGCCCGACCAGCGGCACCGCCACCATCGGCGGCCGGCGCTACGCGGACATCCACCGGCCGCAGCGTGTCGTCGGCTCCGCGCTGGAGGCGACCGGGTTCCACCCCGGACGCAGCGGTCGCAACCACCTCATGGTCCTCGCCGACACCGCGGGCGTCGACGGCCGCAGGGTCGACGAGATGCTCGAGCTGGTCGGCATCCCGGCCGCCGCGAACCGCCGGGCCGGCGGCTACTCGATGGGCATGCGCCAGCGACTCGGGCTGGCCGCGGCCATGCTCGGTGACCCGCAGGTGCTGCTGCTCGACGAGCCCGCCAACGGGCTGGACCCGGAGGGCATCCGCTGGCTGCGCGGCTTCCTGCGGCACCTGTCGTCGGAGGGGAAGACGATCCTGGTCTCCAGCCACATGCTGCAGGAGGTCGAGCAGACCGTCGACGACGTGGTGATCATCGCCAACGGCCGGCTGGTCAAGCAGGGCTCGACGGCCGACCTGCACGGCGAGCAGACCGCACTGGTCCGCTCCTCGGACCAGGCGGCGCTCGCGGGCGCGCTGGCGCGAGCCGGGCTGGCCGCGACGCCTGCCGACGGCGGTGCCCTGCACGTCGTCACCGGCGACCTCCCCCGGATCGGGGCAGTGGCCCTCGACGCCCGGATCGCGGTGCACGAGCTGCGCAGCGTGGGCGCGGACCTGGAGGCCCTCTTCTTCGAGCTCACCGAGGCGCCGGGCAACACCAACCGGAACCTGGGCGACCCGAGCCCCGACCACCCCGGCACCGAGAGGGAAGGGGGGATCGCCTGATGGGCGGCGCCATCCGGGCAGAGATCCGCAAGATCTTCACCACCAGGCTCTGGTGGGGGCTGCTGATCGGGCTCGTCCTCGTCTCCGGCGGGCTGTCGGCCCTGTTCGCGGCGCTCGTGGGCACCACGACCGCGGGCTCGGACCCCGCGGACAACCCCTTCCTGCACATGACCAAGGGGACCGCCCAGCTGATCTACTCGGCCGGCTTCGTCTACAACCTCACGCCGCTGCTGCCCTTGGCGCTCGGCGTCATCCTGATCACCCAGGAGTTCCGGCACCAGACCATCAGCGCGACCTTCCTGGCCACTCCCCTGCGCTGGCGGGTGCTGGCCTCCAAGTCGGTGGCGATCGTGGTGATCGGCGTGGTGTACGGCCTCGTGCACAACATCGCCTCGGCGGCCGCCGGCTCCCTGGTGCTCGGGATCAAGGGCGAGGCGACCTATCTCGCGAACCCCGACATCTGGCGGACGTTCGCGATCTCCGAGCTGTGCTTCGTGCTCTGGGCGCTGCTCGGGTTCGGCTTCGGGATGCTGGTGCGCAACCAGCTGGCGGCCGTGTTCATCGCCCTGGGCATCGCGTTCATCGCGCACATCGCGCTGTCCATCCTCTTCGGGGCGCTCGGCTGGCACACCCCGCCCAAGTTCCTCCCCGACAACCTCTCCGTGGGGATGCTGGTCACCTCCGACCCCACGGGGGGCGCCGGCGGTGGCGCCTCGCCGTACTTCGAGTGGTGGGTGAACGCGCTGGTCTTCCTCGGCTACGCGGTCGCGCTCTCGGTGGTCGGCTCCTGGCTGCTCTCCCGGCGCGACGTCTCCTGAGCCGGGATGATCCTCGACGGCGGCCTGTCCAACGCGCTGGAGTCGCGCGGCCACCGCCTCGACGACGACCTGTGGACCGCCCGGCTGCTCCGGGACTCCCCGGGCGAGGTCGCGGCGGTGCACCGGGCCTACTACCTCGCGGGCGCGGAGGTGGTCACCACCGCCAGCTACCAGGCCAGCGTGGAGGGCTACGTGCGAGCCGGGCTCGACCGCGACGGGGCCGCGGCCCTCCTGCGGCGCAGCGTGACCCTGGCCAGGGAGGTGCGCGACGAGCTGGCGGCCGACGGCCGCCGGCGGCTGGTCGCGGCCTCCGTCGGCCCGTACGGCGCGGTGCTGGCGGACGGGTCGGAGTACCGCGGCCGCTACGGGCTGTCCGCGGGGGCGCTGCGCGACTTCCACGGCCCCCGCCTCGACCTGCTCGCCTCGGCCGGCCCGGACCTGCTCGCGGTCGAGACCGTCCCGGACCTCGACGAGGCCGCGGTCCTCGTCGCCCTGCTCGACGACCTGGGGGTGCCGGCGTGGCTGTCGTACTCGGTCGCGGATGCGCGCACCCGCGCCGGCCAGCCGCTCGACGACGCGTTCGCGGTGGTCGCCGGGAGCACCGCGGTCGTCGCCGCCGGGGTGAACTGCTGCCGCCCCGGCGACGTGCTGCCCGCCCTCGAGACCGCGCGCCGGGTCACCGGCAAGCCCGGGGTCGCCTACCCGAACACCGGCGAGGGCTGGGACAGCGGCACGCACACCTGGAGCGGGACCGCCGCCTTCGACGTGACGCTGGCACCCCGCTGGGTGGAGGCGGGAGCCGAGTACGTGGGCGGCTGCTGCCGCGTGGGACCCGCCGACATCGCGGCGCTGGCGAAGGTGCTCGCGAACCGATGAGTCCGAAGGCTCCGGCCGGTCCACCCGTGAGCGGCCACACCCACCTGGAGGGACGAGGATGAGCGAGAAGATCACCACCTGCCTGTGGTTCGACACCGAGGGCGAGGAGGCGGCCGAGTTCTACTGCTCGGTGATCCCGCGCTCCAGGGTCACCGGCGTGCAGAGGTACGGCGAGGCGGGCCCGGGCGAGCCGGGTAGGGTCATGACCGTCGAGTTCGAGCTCGACGGGCGACCCTACGTCGCGCTCAACGGCGGCCCGCACTTCCGCTTCAACGAGGCCGTGTCGTTCCAGGTCGCGTGCGCGGACCAGGACGAGGTCGACCACTACTGGTCGACGCTGTCCGACGGCGGCGAGGAGGGGCCCTGCGGCTGGCTCAAGGACCGCTACGGGCTGTCCTGGCAGGTCGTGCCGACCGCGCTGCCGCAGCTGCTCGCCGACCCCGACCCCGAGCGCGCGCAGCGGGCGATGAAGGCGATGATGTCGATGAGGAAGCTCGACATCGCCGGGCTGCAGGCGGCCGCCGACGGCTGACCGGTCAGCCGCCCAGCGCGACGCCGACCACCTCGCGCGCCTCCTGCTGCACCCGCGCGAGGTGGTCGGGCCCCTGGAACGACTCCGCGTAGATCTTGTAGACGTCCTCGGTGCCCGACGGCCGGGCCGCGAACCAGGCGCTCTGCGTGGTCACCTTGAGGCCGCCGACCTTGGCGCCGTTGCCCGGCGCCTCGGTCAGCTTGGCGGTGATCTCCTCCCCGGCCAGCGACGAGGCGGTCACGTCGTCGGGCGAGAGCGCGGCCAGCTTCGCCTTCTGCTCGCGGTTCGCCGGCGCATCGACCCGGGCGTAGGCGGGCGCGCCGTACCTCTCGGTCAGCGTCGCGTAGTGCTGCGAGGGCGTCTGCCCCGTGGCCGCCAGGATCTCCGAGGCGAGCAGGGCGAGGATGATGCCGTCCTTGTCGGTGGTCCACACCGAGCCGTCGAACCGCAGGAACGAGGCACCGGCCGACTCCTCGCCGCCGAACGCGATCGAGCCGTCGAGCAGGCCGGGGACGAACCACTTGAAGCCCACCGGCACCTCGGTCAGCCTGCGGTCGACCATCGCGGCGACCCGGTCGATCATCGACGACGACACGAGCGTCTTGCCGACCGCGGCGTCGCCCGGCCAGTCCGGCCGCGCGCCGCCGTACAGGTAGCCGATCGCGACGGCGAGGTAGTGGTTGGGGTTCATCAGGCCCCCGTCGGGCGTGACGATGCCGTGCCGGTCCGCGTCCGCGTCGTTGCCGGTGGCGATGGCGTACTCGTCCTTGCGGGAGATCAGCGACGCCATGGCGTACGGCGAGGAGCAGTCCATCCGGATCTTGCCGTCCCAGTCCAGCGTCATGAAGCGCCAGGTCGGGTCGACGAGCGGGTTGACGACCGTCAGGTCGATGCGGTGCCGGTCCGCGATCTCGCCCCAGTAGGCCACCGACGCGCCGCCGAGGGGGTCCGCCCCGATGCGCACGCCCGCCTCCCTGACCCGCGGCAGGTCCACCACGGCCGGGAGGTCGTCGACGTAGGTCCCCAGGAAGTCGTACGGCGCGGCCGCCGCCCGGGCCCGCGGGAAGGGGGTCCGGCGCACGCCCTCGAGCGAGGCCTCGATGTAGGAGTTGGCCGCGTCGGCGATCCACCTCGTGGCGTCGGTGTCGGCGGGTCCGCCGTTGGGAGGGTTGTACTTGAACCCGCCGTCGCGTGGCGGGTTGTGGGAGGGGGTGACCACGATGCCGTCGGCGAGGCCGCTGGCGCCGGCGCCCTTGCCGCGGTTGGCCCGCAGGATCGCGTGCGAGACCGCCGGGGTGGGCGTGTAGCCGTCGCGGTCGTCGACGAGCACGGTCACGTCGTTGGCGGCGAGCACCTCCAGCGCCGAGGCCCACGCCGGCTCGGAGAGCCCGTGGGTGTCGCGCCCGACGAACAGCGGCCCGTCGTACCCCTGGGTCCGGCGGTAGTCGCAGATCGCCTGCGTGGTCGCGAGGATGTGGGTCTCGTTGAAGGCGTTGGCGAGGCTGCTGCCGCGGTGCCCCGAGGTGCCGAACGCGACGCGCTGGTCGGGGTCGGAGGGGTCCGGCTCGCCGGTGTAGTACGCGGTGACCAGGTGCGCGATGTCGACGAGGTCCGCCGGCTCGGCGACCTCGCCTGCACGGGTGCTGCTCATGGTCGTGGCTCCTCTCGGGCGGGCGCGGTCTCCTCGCCGGCGCTCGACAAGACTGGCACGCGGACGGCCACCACCGCGATGTCGTCGCGCGCCCTGCCCTCCTGGAAGTCGAGCACGTCGCCGAGGATGCCCTCCGCGGGCACGGCCGCGTCGCGGTGGGCGAGCACGGAGCGGCGCAGCCGCTGCTCGCCGAAGAACTCCGACCCGCGTCGCCCCTCGGTGACCCCGTCGGTGAACAGCACGAGCAGGTCGCCCGGGTCGAGGCGCACCGAGCGGTCCGAGACCTGGACGTCGGGCAGGACCCCGATGAGCGTCCCCGGCTCGCCCACCGTCCTCATCCCGTCCCGCGACGACACGTGCAGGGGCAGCGGGTGGCCGCCGGATCCCACCGTCGCCCGCCAGGCGCCCGCATCGAGGCGCAGCCGCACCACGACGACGGTGCAGAACCGCTCCGAGCCCTGCGCCAGCAGCACCTCGTTGAGGGAGGTGAGGACGTCGCTGGGCCGGCTCCGCTGCACGGTGAGCGCCCGGATCGTGTAGCGGACCAGGGCGGTCACGACGGCGGCGTCCACCCCCTTGCCGCACACGTCGCCGAGCGCGACCACCCAGTCACCCTGCGCGATCTCGAAGACGTCGTAGAAGTCGCCGCCGACCTCCTCGCCGTTGCCCGCGGGGCGGTAGGCGGCGGTCACGTCCAGGCCCGGCAGCGACGGCGGCGACGGCGGGATGAGCGTGGACTGCAGCGTCCGGGCGAGCGCCTGCGCCCGGCGCTCGGACTGCTCGGCCTGCTGCTTGGCCCGCAGCAGCTCGCGCTCGTACTCGCGCCGGTGGGTGGCGTCGAACACGGCGATCCGCACCGCCCGGGGGACGCCGTCGGTGTCCTGGTCGAGGACCGCGTTGACCAGCACCGGCACCCGCCCACCGTCGCCGCGGACCAGGTCGAGGGCGACCTCGCGCACCCGGCCGTGCATCCGCAGCATCGGGGCGTAGTGCGTCTCGTGGTAGATCCGCCCGCCGGCGGTCAGCAGCTCCGCGAAGGTACGACGTCCGACGAGCTCCTCGCGCTGGTAGCCGGTGAGCTCGAGGAAGGTGGCGTTCGCCTTGACGAGCAGGCCGTCCGGCGTCGTGGTGAGGTAGCCGCAGGGTGCGCGGTCGTAGAGCTGCTCCGGGTCGTCGTCGAGCAGAGCGGCGTAGAAGGCCTCGCTCGCGGCCTGGAAGGTCATCGGGCGACGGGGTCGCATCCGCGGACGAACGGTGCGATCGCGGCCACCGTCTCCTCCGGGGCGCTGAGGTTCGGGCAGTGGCCGGTGGCCTCCAGCATCACGAGGGAGGCGTTCGGCATCGTGGCCGCGACGTACTGCCCCACGGTGACCGGTGCGATGGCGTCCTGGGTGCACTGGAGGACGAGCGTCGGGGTCCCCACCCGGGGCAGGTCGGCGCGGTTGTCGGAGGTGAAGGTGACCTCGGCGAACCGGCGGGCGATCGCCGGGTCCGCGCGGCAGAAGCTGTCGGTGAGCTCCTCCTGCAGCTCGGGCCGGTCGTCGTTGGCCATGATGACGGGGGCCATCGCGCTCGACCAGCCGAGGTAGTTGCTGTCGAGGGAGTCCAGCAGCTCGCGGATGTCGGACTCGCTGAAGCCGCCGACGTAGCCGGTGTCGTCGATGTAGCGCGGCGACGGGCTGACCATCACCAGCCGCCCGAAGCGCTCCGGCTCGGCCAGCGCCGCCAGGGCCCCGATCATCGACGACACCGAGTGGCCGACGAAGACGCCGTCGGCGACGTCGAGAGCGGCGCAGATGTCCAGCACGTCGCGCGCGTATCCCTCCAGCGAGGAGTGCCGTCGCTCGTCGTACGCCTTCGGGTCGCTGCCGCCGGCGCCGGCGTGGTCGAAGAGGACCACGCGGAAGTCGTCCTCGAAGGCGGGGGCGACGAAGCGCCACATGTGCTGGTCGCACCCGAAGCCGTGGGCGAACATCATCGTGCGGCCGTCCGGACGGCCCGTGACCCGGACGTGGTGGCGGGTGAGGACGTCCATGCCGGAACCCTAACCCCGTCCCGGCCCCGCCGGTCAGGTGAGCGTCGAGGCGAGCACCGGGAGCTCGGGCACGCCCGAGACCGCGGTCTGGAGCAGGCGGTCGACGTCCAGGTGCTCCTCCACCGCGTCTGCGAGGGTGTCGATGCGCCGCTCCCGGGCCTGCGCGAAGCCGGGCGCCGCCGGGGAGACCTCGGGCCGGCCCAGCAGCCGCGCCACCTCGCGCAGCCAGGCGTGCCGGAGCTCGTCGCCCTCCAGGCTGCCGTGCCACATGGTGCCGAAGACCGCGCCGGACCGGACGCCGCCGAGGAACGGCTCCCCCGAGCCCACCTGCACCCGTCCGTGGTGGATCTCGTAGCCGGACGCCGGCACGCCCAGCGCCTCCCCTCGCGGGAGCCGGAGCACCTTGTCGCTGCCGAACTCGGTGCGGACGTCGAGCAGGCCGAGCCCCTCGGCACGCGCGCCTCGGGACCCCTCCACGCCGTCGGGGTCGCCGATCGTCCTCCCGAGCATCTGGAAGCCGCCGCAGATGCCCAGCACCGCGCCTCCCCGGGAGGCGTGCGCGACGACCGCGTCCGCCAGGCCCCGCTCGCGCAGCCAGTCGAGGTCGGCCAGCGTCGCGCGGGTGCCCGGGAGGACCACCACCTCGGCCCCGTCGAGCTGGCGGGGGCTGTCGGTGAGCACCACCTCGAGCCCGGGCTCGAGGCACAGCGCGTCCACGTCGGTGAGGTTGGAGACCCGCGGGAGCACGACGACGGCGACCCGGAGCCGGTCCACCGGCAGCGGGCCGGGGCGCCCCTGGTGCCCCGGGTGCCCTGCGCGCTCGCGCAGCGCCGGGGAGTCCTCGGAGTCCAGCCACACCTCCGGCAGCCACGGCAGCACGCCGAGCACCGGCCGGCCGGTGAGCCGCTCCAGCGTCTCCAGCCCGGGCCGCAGCAGGTCCACGTCGCCGCGGAACTTGTTGACCACGAACCCCGCGACCAGCGCCTGGTCGTCGGGGTCGAGCAGGGCCAGGGTGCCGTGCATGGCGGCCAGGACGCCGCCACGGTCGATGTCGCCGACCACGACCGTCGGGATGCGACCGTGCCGGGCCAGGCCCATGTTGACGTAGTCCCAGGCGCGCAGGTTCACCTCCGCCGGGCTGCCGGCGCCCTCGCACACCACCACGTCGAAGCGCGCCACCAGCTCGTCGTACGCCTCGAACGCGGCGTCGACGAGGGCGGCGCGGCGTCCCGCGAACTCCATGGCGTCCAGGTGCCCCGCCGGGCGTCCCCGCAGCACCACGTGGCTGCGCCGGTCGCTGCCGGGCTTGAGCAGCACGGGGTTCATCGCCGTCTCCGGCTCCACGTTCGCGGCGACCGCCTGCACCCACTGGGCCCGACCCATCTCGAGGCCGTCGGCGGTGACCATGGAGTTGTTCGACATGTTCTGCGCCTTGAACGGCGCCACCCGCAGACCCCGTCGCGCCAGGGCGCGGCACAGCCCGGTCGTGAGCACGCTCTTGCCGGCGTCGGAGGTGGTGCCGGCCACGAGCAGGGCGCTGGCCCGGGACCTCCCGGGGCGGGGCATGATCACACCAGACCCTCGCAGACGGCGCGCGACCGCGTCCACGCCCGCCGGCCGGACCCAGGAGGTTGACCGATGACCGAGCAGACCGAGCCGACCGGGACCCCAACGGGCACCGCCGGGCGGCGCACCGAGCCGCCCTTCCGCGCCGACCACGTCGGGAGCCTGCTGCGCCCCCGCGACCTGCTCGAGGCCCGCGCCCGGCATGCGGCCGGGGAGATCGACACCGACGCCCTGCGCGAGGTCGAGGACCGCTCGGTCGCCGAGGTCGTCGCCCTCCAGCGCGACGCGGGCCTGCAGACCGCGACGGACGGCGAGCTGCGCCGTACGTCGTGGCACATGGACTTCATCTACCAGCTGGAGGGGGTGGACCGGGCGGAGGAGAGGCTGCAGGTGCACTTCCACAACGCCGACGGCGACCTGGACTTCGAGTCCGCGGCGCTCAAGGTGCACGACCGCGTGCGGCTCGGGGAGACCATCTTCGGCGACGCGTTCAGCTTCCTCGCGGAGACGGTGCGCCAGACGGCGCCCGACCTGACCCCGAAGCTGACGATCCCGTCGCCGAGCATGGTGCACTACCGCGGCGGGCGGGCCGCCATCGACAAGGGCGTCTACCCCGAGCTCGACGAGTTCTGGACCGACCTGTCGGTGGCCTACGCCGAGCAGCTGCGCCGGGTGGCCGAGCTGGGCTGCACCTACCTCCAGCTCGACGACACCAGCCTGGCCTACCTCAACGACCCCAAGCAGCGCGAGCTGGTCGCCTCGCAGGGAGCGGACGCGGAGCACCAGCACGAGCAGTACATCCGCACCATCAACGCCGCCATCGCGGACCGGCCGGACTCGCTGCGGGTCACCACGCACATGTGCCGTGGGAACTACCGGTCGTCGTGGGCGGCCGAGGGCGGCTACGACTTCGTCGCGGAGGCGCTGTTCTCCGAGCTCGCGGTCGACGGGTTCTTCCTGGAGTACGACGACGCGCGGTCCGGTGGCTTCGAGCCGCTCCGGTTCGTCCCGCAGGGCAAGCAGGTGGTGCTCGGCCTGGTGACGACCAAGCGCGGCGAGCTCGAGGACAAGGACACCCTCAAGCGCCGCATCGACGAGGCCTCGAGGTTCGTGCCCCTCGACCAGCTCTGCCTGTCCCCGCAGTGCGGCTTCTCCTCCACCGTCGAGGGCAACGTCTTGACCCTCGAGGAGGAGCTCGCCAAGCTCCGCCTGGTCGTCGAGGTCGCCCAGGACGTCTGGGGACGGGAGGTAGGGCCATGAGCTCGAGCTCCGTGCGGGTGCGGCTCGCCTACGGCGAGGACGGCATGGAGGTGGACCTGCCCCGTGACCGTACGACGGTGGTCGAGCCGACCTTCGCCCGCGCCGCCGAGGACGAGCGCGCGATGCTGCGACGGGCGCTGCGCGAGCCGGTGGCCGGTCCACCGCTGCGGGAGCTCGTCAGCCCCGGCCAGAGCGTCGCCATCGCGATCTGCGACGGGACGCGCCCGCAGCCGCGGCACCTGATGGTCCCCGCCGTGCTCGAGGAGCTCGACGGCGTGGTGGACCTCGACGACGTCGTCATCCTGGTCGCCACCGGCACCCATCGCGGCAACACCGACGCCGAGCTGCGGGCGATGCTGGGCGACGACGTGGCGGACGCCGTACGCGTGGTCAACCATGACGCGCGCGACGGCTCGTCGCTGGTGTCCCTGGGCCGGCACGGCGACGGCGTCCCGGTGCTGCTCAACCGCCTGTGGGTCGAGGCCGACGTGAGGGTCACGACCGGCTTCGTCGAGCCGCACTTCTTCGCCGGCTTCAGCGGCGGCCCGAAGCTCGCGGTCCCCGGGCTCGCGGGGCTCGAGACGGTGCTGACCCTGCACGACGCCAGGCGGATCGGTCATCCGGGGGCGACGTGGGCGGTGTGCGAGGGGAACCCCGTGCACGACGACATCCGTGCGGTGGTGGCCGCCGTGGGCCGGGTGGACTTCGCCCTCGACGTGGTGCTCAACCGGGAGCAGCGGGTGGTGGAGGCGTTCGGCGGCTCGCTGTTCGAGATGCACGCCGCGGCCCGGGAGGCGGCGCGGCGACTGGCGATGAGGCCCGTGCCATGCCGGTTCGACGTGGTCGTCACGACCAACGCGGGCTTCCCGCTGGACCAGAACCTCTACCAGGCCGTCAAGGGCATGTCGGCCGGTGCGACGGTGGCGAAGCCCGGTGGCACCATCGTGTGCGCGGCCGAGTGCCGTGACGGGTTCCCCGACCACGGCTCCTACCGGGAGGTGCTCGCCTCCGAGCCGTCGCCCGAGGCCCTGCTGGCCGCGATCTCCGCCCGGGAGCAGACCGTCCCGGACCAGTGGCAGGTCCAGATCCAGGCGAAGGTGCAGACCCAGGCGCGGGTGGTGATGCGGACCTCGTACCTGTCCGAGGCCGCCCTCGCCGCGGCCCACCTGGGGCACACCGACGACGTCGAGCACACGGTCCTGGCGGCCCTGCACGCCGCCGGCCCGGACGCGCGGGTCTGCGTGCTTCCCGAGGGCCCGCAGACCATCCCCTACGTCGCCGCGAGCGACCAGCTCTTGGCGCGGTAGAGCTCGGCATCGGCGGCGCGGTAGAGCCGGTCGGCCGCCCCAGGCGACTGCGGTCCGAGGACGTCGACGGCCACGCCGACGCTGAGCCCGACCGTCAGACCCGGGGTGAGGGCGGCCCAGTCGGTGCGGGCCACCGCCTCGTGGAGCGCGACGGCCCGGGCGGCTGCCGTCGCGCGCAGGTCGGGCCCGGCCTCTGCGCCCGCGTCGGCGACCAGCACGACCGCGAACTCGTCCCCGCCCAGCCGCAGCGCCAGGTCGCCGGAGCGGACCAGCCCGGCGACCAGCCGGCCGACCTGGCGCAGCGTCTCGTCCCCGACGGCGTGCCCGTGAAGGTCGTTGACCAGCTTGAAGTCGTCCAGGTCGACGAGCAGCAGGGCGGTGGCGCTCTCCCGCTCCGGCTCCGTCGCCAGCCAGCGGTCGAAGCAGCGGCGGTTCGCCAGGCCGGTCAGCGGGTCGAGCAGCACGTCGCGGGCCAGCACCTGGTGCTCGAGGCTCAGCCGCTCGCCGTCGATGCGCGAGCGGGCAGCCGCGAGCGTGCCCAGGCGGCCGCTCCACCGCGAGCGGGCCACCACGACGCCGTACTCGCGATGGGCGAGCACCGCCTCGTCCGCCTCGTCGGCCCGGTCGCCGCCCACGGTCCCGGACAGGACCTGCGCACGCACCCAGGCCGGGAACGGGCGGGCACCCGACGACGAGGAGTGGCGAACCGGTCCGCCGACCCGGGAGCGCGCCTGTGCGGGTCGACCCAGCCTCAGCAGCCCCAGGGCCACGAAGGCGTCGAGCAGCGGCACCACCTCCACGTCGTTCGCGGCCACCAGCGCCTCGCGGTGCCGGTCGAGCCGGGCCAGCCGGACGCTGGGCGAGGCGTGGCCCCCCGCCTCCGGCTCGCCGAAGGCGGCGAGCACGAATGCCACCAGGTCGCCACAGGCCTCGACGTCGAGGCGCCACAACGCCGGCGGCAGGTCGGCCGCCCGCGCCAGCCGGACGGCGGCCGCGGCTCGGTGCAGCTGGTCGACCGCTGCCCGCTCCTCGCCGAGCTCGAGGAGTGCGCTCGCCCACTCCAGGCGCAGCAGCACCCGGTTGACCGCGACGGCCGGCTCCTG
>JAICKK010000274.1 GCA_025927955.1 Nocardioidaceae bacterium | reverse complement strand
TGGCGGCGGCCAGCGCGCGGGTCGGGCTCAAGGTGGGACCCCCGTGGGACCCGCTGCACCCGGCGAGCGCGAGGACCAGGACGACGGCGAGAGCCAACGCCGTGACCGGGAGGCGGGCGACCGCGCCGATCGGCCCTCGCGCGCTCCTGCTCACAGCAAGGCGCCGACCGGGCCCGCGACGGCGGCGACCGGCTGGGAGCCGGGCTCGCCGGACCCGTCACGGCGTCCGGTGGCCTCCGGCAGGTCCACCGCCGCGCCGCTCGCGGCCGCGGCCCGGGCCGGCCCCGGACCGGCCCACGCGAACACCAGGGTGCTCTCGCCCTTGAGGAAGCGGTGGCACCGCACGCCGCCGGTGCCGCGGCCCTTGGCCGGGTACTCGGCGAACGGCGTGACCTTCACCGAGCCGGGCTCGGTCCCGGGCAGCGCCGTACCCGAGCCGGAGATGGTGACCACGACCGCGTCCACGGGGTCGAAGGCGGTGAACGAGACCACGCTCTGCCGGGGGGCGAGCCGGATCCCGGCGATGCCGCCGCCGGATCGGCCCTGAGGCCGGACCGCGTCGGCGCCGAAGTGCAGCAGCTGCGCGTCGGAGGTGATGAAGCACAGCTCCTCGCCGCCCGTGCGCAGCTCGACCGCGCCGACGACCTCGTCGCCGTCGGCCAGCCGGACGACCTCCCACGCGTCCCGGTTGGTGAGCAGCTCGGCGTTGACGCGCTTGACCACGCCCTGGCGGGTTCCCAGCGCGTAGCCCGGCGAGGCCGACCCGGACTCAGGCGGCGCCAGGGACGCCAGGCCCAGCACCCGCTCGCCGGCGGCGAGCGCCAGGAACTCGCTGACCGGGGCGCCGCCCTGCAGGTGCGGGTGGTTGGCGGTGGCGGGCAGCGTCGGCAGGTCCAGCACGTCGAGCCTGACCAGCCGGCCCAGCGACGTGAGCGCGCCGACCTGTCCCCGGGCGGTGGCGCGCACCGCGGAGACGACCACGTCGTGCTTCGCGCGGCCGCCGCCCGGCGCGGGCGGCTCGACGTCGGAGGTGCGGGCCAGCAGGCCGCTGCTGGACAGCAGCACGAAGCAGGGGTCGTCGGAGACCTCCAGCGGTACGGCGGACGAGACCGCCTGCCCCGCGGCCTCGAGCAGGACGGTGCGTCGGGGGGTGCCGTAGGTCTTCGCGACGTCGCCGAGCTCGTCGGAGACGACCGTGCGGAGGAGCTCGTCGTCGGCGAGGATCGCGTCCAGGCCGGCAATGGTCGACTCGAGCTCGGCCCGCTCCTTGTCCAGCTCGAGCGTGGAGAACCGCGTGAGCCGGCGCAGCGGCATGTCGAGGATGTAGGTCGCCTGCACCTCGCTGAGGTCGAAGACCGTCATCAGGCGCTCGCGGGCCTGCTCTGCGTTGTCGCTGCCGCGGATCAGCGCGATGACCTCGTCGATGTCGAGGATCGCGACCAGCAGCCCCTCCACGAGGTGCAGCCGGTCGGCCGCCTTGCCGCGGCGGAACACCGAGCGGCGCCGGACGACGTCGAGCCGGTGCTCGAGGAAGACCTCCAGCATCTGCTTGAGGCCCAGCGTGCGCGGCTGCCCCTCCACGAGCGCGACGGCGTTGATGCCGAACGAGTCCTCCATCGGCGTGAGCCGGTACAGCTGGTCGAGGATGGCCTCGGGCACGAAGCCGTTCTTCACCTCGACGACCAGCCGCAGGCCCTTCTCCCGGTCGGTGAGGTCCTTGACGTCGGAGATGCCCTGCAGCCTCTTTCCCTGCACCAGGCTCTTGATCCGCTCGATCACCCGCTCCGGCCCCACGCCGTACGGCAGCTCGGTGACCACGATCCCCTTGCGTCGCGCGGTGACGCTCTCCACCCGCGCGGTGGCCCGCATCTTGAAGGACCCGCGACCGGTCTCGTAGGCGTCGCGGATCCCGTCGAGCCCGACGATCTTCCCGCCGGTGGGCAGGTCGGGGCCGGGCACGTAGCGCATCAGGTCCTCGAGCGTGGCACCCGGGTGCTTCACGAGGTGCCGCAGTGCCTGCACCACCTCCACGAGGTTGTGCGGGGCCATGTTCGTGGCCATCCCCACCGCGATGCCGGAGGCGCCGTTGACCACGAGGTTGGGGATCGCCGCCGGCAGCACCGCCGGCTCCAGCTCGCGGCTGTCGTAGTTCGGCCGGAAGTCGACGGTGTCCTCGTCGATGGACGCCGTCATGGCCAGGGCCGGGGGCGCCATCCGGCACTCGGTGTAGCGCATCGCCGCCGGCGGGTCGTCGGGGGAGCCGAAGTTCCCGTGGCCGTCGACGAAGGGCACCCGCAGCGACCACGGCTGGACCATCCGCACCAGCGCGTCGTAGATGGCGCCGTCGCCGTGCGGGTGCAGCCGGCCCATCACCTCGCCGACCACCCGAGCGCTCTTCACGTGCCCGCGGTCGGGACGCAGGCCCATGTCGGCCATCGTGTAGAGGATCCGGCGCTGCACCGGCTTCAGACCGTCCCGCGCGTCCGGGAGGGCCCGGCTGTAGATGACCGAGTAGGCGTACTCCAGGTAGCTGGTGCGCATCTCGTCGCCCACGTCGATGTCGAGGATGTGCTCCTCGAAGTCGTCGGGGGGCGGGGCTTGCTTGGTCGGGCGGGCCATGGGCGCCATTGTGGTACGGCGGGCGGGGCGCCGCCGCGGGGGCACGCCGGGACGACCTGTGACGTCGGGCCCGCTCGACACCTCGGTGCTCGTCGCCGGAGGGACGGGCCGGCCGGGTCGACCTGCTCCCAGCCTGGACGGCTCTCGGCCGGCGGGGCGGGTCACCCGCCAGGACGGTAGATTTCCCGGCGTGAGCGCGACGACGCCGACGGCCTACCCGCGGCACTGGGAGGCCGACGTCCTGCTGCGCGACGGGCACGTGGCGCACCTGCGGCCGATCGGCGCCGCCGACCAC
>JAICKK010000097.1 GCA_025927955.1 Nocardioidaceae bacterium | reverse complement strand
CAGTCCCTGATCAGCCCGTCGATGGCGATCAAGCTGCTCGACGAGTTCAAGCAGATGTCGCGCTCGGACCGGCAGCAGGTGCCGACCCCCCGGCTGACCGACCGCGAGCTCGAGGTGCTCAAGCTCGTCGCCCAGGGCCTGAACAACCGCGAGATCGCCAAGCGGCTGTTCATCAGCGAGAACACGGTCAAGAACCACGTGCGCAACATCTTGGAGAAGCTCCAGCTGCACTCCCGCATGGAGGCGGTCATGTACGCCGTGCGGGAGAAGCTGCTCGACATACCCTGACATTGGCTCGGCTCCGCCTCGCCGTGTCCGGCGCGCTGTGCTGTCTGCGCTCGCTCCGCTCGCGCGTGTCCGGCGCGCTGTGCTGTCTGCGCTCGCTCCGCTCGCGCGTGTCCGGCGCGCTGCGGTGGTCGCGTCTTCCTTCCCTCGCGCGGCGGCTCCTCCGCTGCGCTCCTCCGCCGCCGCGCTCGGTCGGTCCAGACGCGACCGCGCGCCGGACGGCTGGGGTGATGGAGCTGCACGGGTGATCGAGCGAGCTCCACGGGTGATCGAGCTTGTCGAGATCAATCCCTGAGTGGTCTCGACAAGCTCGACCACCCGGGGACGGGCAGACCACCCGGGACCGTTGAGCCGGAAAACACTGTCGGCGCGAGTTGGCAGGATATGCGCATGCCGCGGAGGGCCGACGCCACGCTGTCCGTCGCGCGGTCGGCTCTGGACCGACGAGCGAGGGAGCGAAGCGAGTGAGTCGAGGAGGGAAGAGCCGACCTTTCGGCGCGGAGGACCGCGCGAGCGGAGCGAGCGCGATGAGCACAGCGAAGCGAGTGAGTCGAGGAGGGAAGAGCCGACCTTTCGGCGCGGAGGACCGCGCGAGCGCCATGAGCGCAGCGCAGGCGCGGCGGGTGGCGCTGGCCGCGCAGGGGTTCCGCGACCCGCGGCACACCGTGCCGACCATGCGGACGTTCGCCCGCACGCTGCGGCGCACCGCGGTGCTGCAGATCGACTCGGTGAACGTCCTGCAGCGGGCGCACTTCATGCCGCTGTTCTCGCGGATGGGGCCCTACGACACCGACCTGCTGCGGCGGGCGGCCGAGCGGCGGCCGCGGCGCATCGTGGAGTACTGGGCGCACGTCGCCGCCTTCATGCCGGTGGAGCTGTGGCCGCACATGCGGCACCGCATGGAGCACTACCGGCGCGACGGGCACGAGTGGATCGGGCTGCCGGAGCGACGGGAGCTGGCCACGTCGCTGGTCGCCGAGATCGACGACCGCGGCGCCTCGACGGCCCGGGACCTCGACGACGGCCTGCCGCGCAGCCGGGACCACTGGGGCTGGAACTGGTCGGAGACGAAGAGGACGCTGGAGTACCTCTTCCTGGCCGGCGAGCTCGCGGTCGCCGGCCGAAACCAGCACTTCGAGCGGCTCTACGACCTGCCCCGGCGGGTGATCCCCCCCGAGCACCTGAACGCGCCCGACCCGACGCTGCAGGAGGCGTCGGTCGAGCTGCTGCGCCGGGCGGCGCTCGCGCACGGCATCGGCACCGAGCACGACCTGCGCGACTACTTCCGGATGCGTTCGGACCTCGTCAGACCGGCGCTCGCGACGCTGGTCGAGTCCGGCGAGCTGCTGCCGGTGCGCGTCGAGGGCTGGGGGCGGCAGGCCTACCTGCACCGTGACGCCGCCCTGCCGCGCCGGGTGCACGCGCGCGCCCTGCTCAGCCCGTTCGACCCGGTGGTGTGGGAGCGCAGCCGCACCGAGAGCCTGTTCGGCTTCCGCTACCGCATCGAGATCTATGTCCCTGAGTCGAGGCGGGTGCACGGCTACTACGTGCTGCCGTTCCTGCTCGGCGAGCGCATCGTCGGCCGTGTCGACCTCAAGGCCGACCGCCGGTCCGGTGCGCTGCGCGCGCTGTCGGCGTGGGCGGAGCCCGGCGCGCCCGAGGAGACCGCAGCCGAGCTGGCCGAGGAGCTGCGGGTGCTGGCCGGCTGGCTGGGCCTCGACACGGTCGACGTACGCCCTCGGGGCGACCTGGCTCCGGAGCTCGCTGTCGCCGTCAAGGCGCAGGAGGGCTGAGACCGGCCGTGCCGGCGATCCGGCGGCGCAACCGGGACAGGGATTGCCGCGCCGGTTACGATGGCGGATGGGGTCGCAGCCCCACCAGCGTGCCCCGGACTCCACGGGGAGCCGCCGGGACCCTAACCGCCTCGCACACAGGAGTCGACGCACGTGCCTGCCATCCTCGACAAGATCCTCCGCATCGGCGAGGGCAAGATCCTCCGCCAGCTCGATGCGATCGCCCGGGCCGTCAACGCGATCGAGGACGACTTCGTGGCCATGAGCGACGAGGAGCTCCGGGCGCAGACCGACGAGTTCAAGGCGCGGCTGGCCAACGGCGAGACGCTCGACGACCTGATGCCGGAGGCGTTCGCGACCGTCCGGGAGGCGGCCAAGCGGGTGCTGGGCCAGCGGCACTTCGACGTCCAGATCATGGGCGGCGCCGCGCTCCACCTCGGCAACATCGCCGAGATGAAGACCGGTGAGGGCAAGACCCTGGTGTCCACGCTGCCGGCGTACCTGAACGCCCTCTCCGGTGAGGGCGTCCACGTGGTCACCGTCAACGACTACCTGGCGAAGTACCACGCCGAGTGGATGGGCCGGCTGCACCACTTCCTGGGGCTCACCGTCGGCGTGATCCTGCCGGAGATGACGCCGGAGCAGCGCCGCGAGGCGTATGCCGCCGACATCACCTACGGCACCAACAACGAGCTGGGCTTCGACTACCTGCGCGACAACATGGCCAGCTCGCTGGAGGAGTGCGTGCAGCGCGGGCACAGCTTCGCGATCGTGGACGAGGTGGACTCGATCCTCATCGACGAGGCGCGCACCCCGCTGATCATCTCCGGCCCCACCCAGGACGAGGTCCGGTGGTACTCCGAGTTCGCCTCCATCGTGCAGACCATGGTCCGCGACGAGGACTACGAGGTGGACGAGAAGAAGCGCACGATCTCCGTTCTCGCGCCGGGGATCACCAAGGTGGAGGACTACCTCGGCATCGACAACCTCTACGACTCCGTCAACACCCCGCTGATCTCGTTCATGAACAACGCGATCAAGGCCAAGGAGCTCTTCCGCAACGACAAGGAGTACGTCGTCCTCAACGGCGAGGTGCTCATCGTCGACGAGCACACCGGGCGCATGCTGGCCGGCCGGCGCTACAACGAGGGGCTGCACCAGGCGATCGAGGCCAAGGAGGGCGTGCAGATCCGCGAGGAGTACCAGACCCTCGCCACGGTCACGCTGCAGAACTACTTCCGCCTCTACACGAAGCTGTCCGGGATGACCGGGACGGCGATGACCGAGGCCTCCGAGTTCGACAAGATCTACAAGCTCGGCGTGGTGCCGATCCCGACCAACAAGCCGCTCATCCGCATCGACCAGCCGGACCTGGTCTACCGCACCGAGGAGGCGAAGTTCGAGGCCGTCGTGGAGGACCTCGCGGCCCGGCACCAGAAGGGCCAGCCGGTCCTGGTCGGCACGGTGTCGGTGGAGAAGTCCGAGCTGCTCTCCGACCTGCTCAAGCGGCGCGGCGTCCCGCACACGGTGCTGAACGCCAAGCAGCACGAGAGCGAGGCGAAGATCGTCGCCATGGCCGGCCACAAGGGCGCGGTCACGGTGGCCACGAACATGGCCGGACGCGGCACCGACATCATGCTCGGAGGCTCGGTGGAGTTCCTCGCCGACCAGGAGCTGCGCAAGGAGGGCCTGGACCCCATCGAGGACAGCGAGGCCTACGAGGCGGCGTGGCCGCAGACGCTGGAGCGGGTCAAGCGCCAGGTCGCCGCGGAGCACGACGAGGTCAAGGCGGCCGGTGGGCTCTACGTCCTGGGCACCGAGCGGCACGAGTCGCGTCGCATCGACAACCAGCTGCGTGGCCGCTCCGGACGCCAGGGCGACCCCGGCGAGTCCCGGTTCTACCTGTCCTTGCAGGACGAGCTCATGCGGCTGTTCAAGTCCGACTGGGTCGACCGGGTCCTGGTGACCCTCAAGGTGCCCGACGACCAGCCCATCGAGAACAAGTCGGTGACCAGCTCCATCGCCTCGGCGCAGGGCCAGGTGGAGTCGCAGAACTTCGACTCCCGCAAGAACGTGCTGAAGTACGACGACGTGATGAACCGTCAGCGCGAGGTGATCTACGGCGAGCGTCGCGCGGTGCTCGAGGGCGCCGACCTGCACGAGCAGATCCGGTCGATGGTCGACGACGTCATCGAGGGCTACGTGATGGCCGCGACCGAGGGCTTCCCGGAGGAGTGGGACCTCGAGGCCCTGTGGACGGCGCTGCGCCAGCTCTACCCCGTCTCGCGCTCCTTGGCCGACGTCGAGGAGGAGGCCGGCGGCCGGGACGGGCTCGACCGTGACCAGCTGGTGGAGGACCTCAAGGCGGACGCCCAGGTGGCCTACGACCGTCGGGAGGCGGAGTTCGGCGACGAGGTGATGCGCGAGCTCGAGCGGCGGGTGCTGCTCTCGGTGCTCGACCGGAAGTGGCGCGAGCACCTCTACGAGATGGACTACCTGCGTGAGGGCATCGGTCTGCGGGCATACTCCCAGCGCGACCCGCTGGTGGAGTACCAGCGCGAGGGCTTCGACATGTTCAGCGCCATGATGGACGCGATCAAGGAGGAGTCCGTCGGCTACCTGTTCAACCTCGAGGTGCAGGTCGACGACGAGGAGGAGGCGGCGGGCCAGGTCGAGCCGGCCGGGTTCGACGGCGCCCTCGCCCAGGGGGTCGACGTACCCGAGGCCGTCGCGGTCGGGCCCGCGCTCGCCCAGGCCGCCGCCGCGAATGGCGGCCACCCGTCGGTGCGGGCCAAGGGGCTGGAGGCGCCCAGGGCGCCGCAGCAGCTGTCCTACTCCGCGCCGTCGGAGGACGGAGACGCGGAGCTGAGCGGGTCGCCCCAGCAGGCGCAGGCACTGGCCGGGGAGGCCTTCGCCGGCACCGGGCGCAACGCGGAGTGCCCCTGCGGGTCGGGCAAGAAGTACAAGAAGTGCCACGGCGCGCCGGGGGGCCCCACGGGGCTGACCACCCGCGTGAACGGCTGAGCGGACCGCTCAGCCGAGCTGGAGGGCCACGCAGCGCCAGCGGCCCTCGCGCCGCTCGAGGCGCGCGGCCAGGGCGCGGGAACGATGACCGTGTCGCACGTGCACGCTGACCTCGGCGCTGTCGGGCCCCGGCCGGAAGACGTGCACGCTGCGGACCTGGGGGCGGACGGTGCGCCGGCGCTGCGGCGCGGGAGCGGCACGGCCGAGGATGCGGACCCGCCGTTCGAGGTCGGCGTAGACCCGGGCGCTGGTCCAGCGCAGCAGCTGCGCCAACGGGCGGTCGCCCCCGAGGACCTCGACGGTGGCCTGGGCGAAGCGCGCCGCCCACGCCTGCACCTCCAGGTGCTCGGCCGAGCCGTTCCCCGGTACGACCTGCAGGTCGGGGGTCCTCGGCGACGGGGGGACAACGCCGAGGTCGAGGGCCAAGGTGCCCTGGACGGAGGCCACCGGGACCGGTTCGCGGCGCTCCCCCGGAGGCACCAGCTGCGTCACGGTCGCGAGGTGCTCCCCGAGTGCGGGCGGCCGGCGGACAGCCGTCGCTGCGGTCGAGTGCGCGAGTGGATGGGTAGCGGTCACGGTGCTTCCTTCCGGTCGGGAACGGTGAGGTCGGGGACCGTGAGCCGGTCACCGGGGACGATGAGGTCGGGGTCGGCGCCGACGGCCTGGCGGTTCGCCCGGTAGAGCCGGTGCCAGGCCCGGTCGACCCGCGCGTCGGTGGCGCCGGCGCCGAGCAGGCCCGCGGCCAGGGACCACAAGGAGTCGCCGCGCGCGACCACGACGACCCGGCGCGGAGGCTGCTCCGGTCCGGGGGCGTGGGTCGCGGTGCGGGCGGTGACGGGCGCGGCGGAGGCGGTGCCGGTCCCGGTGACCCGGTCCGGGAGCTCCAGCCCGGCGAGTCGTCCGCCCTCGCCCGGATCGGCGTGGGCCGGGGCCCCGAGACCGGCCGTGACGGCTGCGCCGAGCACGAGCGCGACGGTGCGGCGCACGGCGCGGGGGGACCACCGGTCGAGACCGTCGGCGAGCCGGCCCAGCATGCGCACGGTCGCCCCTGCGCCTGCGGCGGGGCACGCCAGGCACGCGCGGACCATGCCGGCGAGGGCGGAGAGCGCGGTCGCGGCGAGCAGCCACCCGCCGCACACGACGAGCACCACCGCCATCGCGGCGGCCAGGACGTGGGCGAACCCCATGGTCGCCACCCCGCGCCACCCGTGGCCGGCCAGGTCCCGGGCGGTGGTGCCGAGCGGCTCGCGGACCAGCCGCCACCCCGCGTCGAGGCCGGCGAGGCATCCGACGGCCAGCACGGCGCCCCTGCGGAGCGCCGACGCCGCGCCGGCGGCCGGCCGCGGTCTCGCCATGGGTGCCACCCTCTCGTTTGCTGTCGTTTGATGTATTCAGGCGCACCTGAGCCATAGAGTCAACTGTTTGTCCACAGGTGTTGACAGCGTTGTGCACCACCGGGGAGCGTTCGGGGATGCGGTGGGACGACAGGCTGGCGGAGGTCTTCGACGACCTCGAGCAGCAGGCGGAGGGGCTGGCGCTCGCCGAGCGGGACGCGCAGGTGGCCGAGCAGCGGCGCGCGGAGTATGCCCGCGTCGACCTCACCGGGCGCCTGCACGCGTCGGTGGGTCAGCGGCTGTGGCTCTCGGTGACCGGCGTGGGGCCGCTGGAAGCGGTGCTGTCCCGCGTCGGAGAGGGGTGGTGCCTGCTCACCGCCGGCGACGACTGGATCGTGCGGCTCGCCGCCGTGGGGTCGGTGCGCGGGCTGATCGACCGGGCCGTGGACCCCGGACTCCGGCCGGTGACCGGTCGGCTCGGGTTCGGCTCCGCGCTGCGAGGCGTGCAGGACGGCCGCGGGGAGGCGGTGCTGCACCGCGTGGACGGGTCGGGCGTCCGCTGCGCCCTCGGCCGGGTCGGTGCGGACTTCGTCGAGGTGCGCACCGGGGAGCCGGCCGCTGCCCGTGTCGAGGTGGTGCCGTTCTCCACCGTGGCGGCCGTGCGCAGCGGCTGAGGGCGCCGACGCCGAGGCGACGGGGGCGGCAGGAGCGCCGGCCGGCCCTCAGATGCGGGCGCCGTGCGGTGTGCTGCCGGCCTTGGCGTCGGACTCGGCGTACATCCGCTGGATGTAGTTCTCCAGCTCGACGTCCTCGATGCGGTACTGCTGGCGCCCACCGATCTGGATGTAGCGCAGCTCCCCGGAGTGCACCAGCGCCCGCACCTGGGCCACCGACGTGCTGAGGATCTCGGCCACGTCGGAGAGCGTCAGGAACCGGCGGGCCACGGCGCCGGGCGCCGCCGGGGCCGGGGACGAGGGGTCGAGCGAGGCGGGCATGGCTTTACTATGCCAGCGTTTACCTGCGTTTCGCGCCACCGGGACCGCTTTGGTTGTGGACATTCGCCATCCAGCGCCGGGCAAAAGCCCTCATCATGGGTGGCATGACTCGACGGGGAGCGGGCTTCGGCGCGCGCGCAGCCGCACCAGGACGCGGACCCACGCCGCCGACCGACCCGGCGCCGTCCCGCTCGCCCGCCGCCGTCCGCAGCGGGGCGTCCCGCTGGCGGGACCCGCGCCTGCTGGTCGGCGTGGTCGTGGTCGCGGTCTGCACGCTGCTCGGTGCCCGGGTGCTCGCGAGTGCCGACGACACCGTCGCGGTGTGGGCGGCCCGCGACGCTCTGGGGCGCGGCCAGCCGGTGAGCGCCGACCTCGTCGTCCGCCGGCAGGTCCGCTTCGAGGACCAGGCCGACGCCGACCGCTACCTGTCCGCGAACGCGGACCTGCCCGCCGGCGCCGTCGCCTCGCGGCCCGTCGGGGCCGGTGAGCTGCTGCCCCGGGCCGCACTCGGCCGCAGCCACGACTCGCCGACCACGCAGGTCCCGCTGTCGGTGCCGGCCGACGCCGTCCCCGCCACGGTCCGCACCGGCTCCAGCGTCGACGTCTGGGTCACCCCGCAGCGACCGGCGGGCAGCGCCTCGGCGTCGGCCCGCTCGCGGCTCGTCTTCGACGACGTCCCCGTGGTCGCGGTGCCCGACGAGAGCGGCTCGCTGGGCCCGGCGACCACCCGTCAGGTGATCGTCGGGGTGCCGACGGGTACGGCGCGGCTGGCCGAGTCGATCGCCGCACTGGCGGCCGGTGACGTGCTGCTCACCGTCCAGCGATGAGCGCATCCGGCAGGGCCGCCGCGGGGGCGCCCGCGACCTCGGTGCTCCTGGCCGCCGCCGGTGCCGGGTGGGAGGCCGAGGCCCTCGAGCGGCTCTCGCGAGGTGGTCCCTCCGTCGTGGTCACCAAGCGGTGTGTCGACCTGACCGACCTGCTGGGGACCGCGGCCGCCGGAACCGCGGCCGTGGCGGTCGTCTCACCCGCGCTGCCCGGGCTCGACGCGGACAGCCTGGCGTCCCTGCGCCGCAGCGGGCTGGGCGTGGTGGCCGTCGCGTCGGCGCCGGAGATGCTCGACGGGGACGCGGAGCGGATGCGCCGCATCGGCGCGGACCACGTGCTGTCCGACGGCGAGCTGGCCGTGCTCGCCGACACCGTGCGCGCCGCCGCGGCCGCCACCGCCACGGGCCCGGCCGGCGGTCCGCACCACGCCGCTCACGCGCACGGTGGTCCCGACGGCTCCGACGGCTCCGGTGAGCGAGGCGCCCCGGCACCCGCCGGCGCCGCGGGGCGCGTGCTGGCCGTCTGGGGACCGGCCGGCGCACCCGGAAGGACGACGGTCGCGGTCGGCCTCGCCGGCGAGCTCGCGCGTGCCGGCCGGGAGGTCCTGCTCGTCGACGCGGACGCGTACGGCGGGTCGGTGGCCCAGCACCTCGGCGTGCTCGACGAGGTCTCGGGCCTGCTGGCGGCGGCGCGGGCGGCCAACGCCGGCCAGCTGGACGCCGCGAGGCTCGCGGCCGTGGCGCGATCGGTGGGTCCCGGTCTGCGGGTGCTGACCGGCCTGCCGCGCCCCGACCGCTGGCAGGAGGTGCGCCAGGCGGCGTTCGAGGAGGTGCTCTCGCAGGCCACCCGGCTGGCCGCGCACGTGGTGCTCGATCTCGGCTTCAGCCTCGAGAGGGAGCCCGGTGACCCGTTCGGCGGAGGGCCCCAGCGCAACCTGATGACCCTGGCCGGACTGGAGCGGGCGGACGAGATTCTCGTCGTCGGTGCCGCCGACCCGGTCGGCCTGGCTCGCCTCGCCCGCGGGCTGGTGGAGCTGGGCGAGGTGCTGCGACGCCCCCGGCCGCGCGTCGTGGTCAACCGCACCCGCTCCTCCCTGGGATGGAGCGACCAGGAGATCCGCGGCATGGTCGAGGGGTTCGGGCGCCCGCTCGCGGTCCACTTCCTGCCCGAGGACCGGGCCGCTGCGGACCGGGCGCTGATGGCGGGGCACAGCCTGGCGGAGTGCCGCGACTCCGCCTTGCGGACGGCGGTCCGCGAGGTCGCCGACGCGGTGCTCGGCGACACCGGCGGCTCCCGTCCGGCGCGTGGGCTCAGGCGCCGAAGAGCAGGGAGAGCCCGGTGACCGTGTAGAGCACCATCACGAGCAGCAGTGGCAGCTGGCCGGTGAGCTGGTGCCGCCGGGGGAGCAGCCTGATGGCCCGGTCGTGGGCGGAGACCACCCCGAGCACGTGGCCGGTCACCACGGCCAGCACCTTCACGACCGCGAGGAACGTCGGGTGCTCGGAGATCCAGTAGCTCACCGACCAGTGCGCCGTGCCGATCACGTCGGCACCGACGCCCATCGGGTCGCTGAGCTGCACGATCGTCTGCTGGCCCACCTCGACGAAGTAGCTGAGGTAGTGGGCGACCACGTAGCCGACGACGATCGGCACCACCGAGTGCGCGAACCGGTCCGGCAGCGCGAGGCGCGGGAGGTCGCGTCGTACCCCCGTCGCCATGGTGGCGGCCGCGAAGGTGACGCCGACGACCGCGCAGAAGGTGAGCAGCGCCGCCAGGTCGAGCCACGTGGACCCGATGCTGGAGGACTGCGTGAACCGCAGCCACCGGCTGGAGTCCTTGTAGCTGTCGAACGCCGTGCTCCCGAACAGCACGGCGACCACCCCGACCAGCCCCGGCCGGACCGGCACGCCGTCCAGGTTGCCCAACGGAGTGCGCACGACGAGCGGACCCTCCCCGCGCGCGCCGGTGCGCCCGACGGCGCAGAGGTGCCCGACGAGCGTGGAGTACACCTCGAAGGGGTCGGCGCAGGCGAACCACTCGTCGCCGAAGACGGCGGCGCCCACGAGCACGATCGCGACGTAGGCGGCGAACCACAGCCGGACCGGCGTCAGGTACGTCGACTCCGGGCTCACCAGCTCCAGCCAGACGAAGGCCAGCAGGCCGACGGCAGCCGGCCAGTAGCCGACCTGCCGAGGCAGCCGCAGCAGGCCGTCACCCGGCCGGCCGCCGGTCAGCCGGACGAACCCCAGGTGGAGGCTCCGCAGCGGGCTCACCGCCCGGTAGAAGGGGCCGAACAGCAGCGACGCCGGGACGATCCCGACCCACAGCAGCACGTACACCACCCCGAAGGTCGGGTTCGTGACCAGGTCCGGGCCGGCGACGGCGGCCCACACGACGTACCCGGAGAACACGAGCCCCGCCGCCCGCAGGACCGCGGCGAGGCCGGCGCTCTCCGCCACCGCCGCGAGGCTCGCCGGCACGCGTCGGCCCAGGAGCGCCGCGTCGAAGCGCGGTGTGCGCCAGGCGAGCGCCAGGACGACGAAGGAGACCGCCAGCGCGAAGCCGGCTCCCGCGATCGCGTACCCCGCCGGGATCGGCAGGTCCTGGGCGCCGCCGATGCCGTGGGCGAGGACCACTCGGCTCTCCTGGTCGTCGTCAGGTGTCGTCAGGGGCGTCAGGGGGGGCCTCGGGGTCTCGAGCACCGCCCCGGGGCAGAATGTCACGAACGGCGCGAGACGACGTGGAGGGGGGCGGAGGGGTGGCGATGCTCGAGCGGGTCCGACCCGACGACCTGGCCCTCCTGGCCGAGGAGTCGGCGAGCCTGCCGCTGCACAACGCGACCCTCGAGATGTTCGAGCCGGACCGGCAGCTCGACCTCGACCGGCTGATCGCGCTGGCCGCGGACCGCATCGCGTTCGTGCCCCGCTACCGGCAGCGGGTCCTCCGGGTGCCCGGCCGGCTGGCCGGACCGGTCTGGGTGGACGACGACGACTTCGACCTGACCTACCACGTGCGGCGCTCCGCACTGCCCCGGCCCGGGTCGATGGAGCAGCTGCGCGAGCTGACCGGCCGGATCATGTCCCGCCGGCTCGACGGCAACCGGCCGCTGTGGGAGATGTACCTCATCGAGGGTCTCGAGGGCGGCCGCTTCGCGGTGCTCGTCAAGTCCCACCAGGTCCTCGTCGACGGCGTGGCCACCATCGACCTCGGCCAGGTCCTCCTCGACCTCGACCCGGCGCCACGGGAGACCGTGCACGAGGACTGGCGCCCGCGTCCCGCGCCCGGCCCGCCGGCCCTGGTCGCCGGGGCGGTGCGCGACGCCGTCCGTGACCCCCGGGTGGCGGTGGCGACGCTGGCGAGCAACGCCAGGAGCGTGGCGCGCACCGCAGGTGCCGTGGGCGGGCGCGCCGTCGAGCTCGCCGCCGCGCTGACCAACCGCCCGCCCGTGTCGGAGTCGCCGTTCCATGCCCGGCTCTGCGAGCAGCGGCGGTTCGTCACCGTGAAGTCGGCGCTGGGCGACTACCGCGCGGTGCGCCGCTTCCACGGCGGCACGGTCAACGACGTGGTCCTGGCGACGGTCACCGGGGCCCTGCGCAGCTGGCTGATGACCAGGGCCGAGCCGGTGCCCAGCAGCCGGTCGGTGCGCGCCATGGTGCCGATGAGCGTCCTCGACAGCGACCTGGAGCCGACCTCCCTGGGCAGCCAGGTGGTCGGCACGCTGCTGAACCTGCCGATCGGGGAGACCAGCCCGGTGGTCCGCCTGCACCAGGTGTCCTACGCGCTCAAGGCGCACAAGGAGACCGGCCGCGCGGTCGCCGCGGACCGCTTGGCGGGCGTGTCGGGGTTCGCGCCGACCACCTTCCACGCCCTCGGGTCCCGGGTGGCGATGTCCCAGGCGCGTCGAGGGTTCGACCTCGTGGTGACCAACGTGCCCGGTCCGCAGTTCCCGCTGTACGCCGCCGGCGCCCGGATGAGCGAGTCCTATCCCGCGCAGCCGCTGCTGGCCGGCCACCCTCTCGCGGTGGGGATCACCTCCTACGACGGCGCGGTGTACTACGGGCTCACGGGCGACCGGGACGCCGTGCCCGACCTCGACGTCCTCGGGCAGTGCGTGCGCGAGTCCCTGGAGGAGCTGGTCGACAGCACCTCGCCCAGCCGGCCGCGCGCACCACGAGGGCGCAGGAGTGCCGGCACGGCGACCCGAGGGGCCGCCGGCTCCTGAGCGGCCCGGCGGGACTTGGGCCGGACGGGCACCGTCTGACACGATCGGTGGCATGGACGCCATCACCCTGCCGCCGGCTCCCGTCAACGAGCCGAACCTGACCTACGCCACGGGTACGCCGGAGCGCGCCGCCCTCGAGCTGGAGCTCAAGAGGCAGGAGGACCGCCAGGTCGACCTCACGGCCACCATCGGCGGCCGCAAGCGGATGGGCGGCGGCGCGGAGGTCCCCGTCGTGCAGCCGCACGACCACGCCCACGTGCTCGGCGTCCTGAAGAACAGCACCCAGGCCGACGCGAAGGCGGCGATCGCCGCAGCCCAGGAGGCCGCACCCGGCTGGCGCGCGCTCGACCCGGAGGACCGGGCGGCGGTGCTGCTCAAGGCCGCCGACCTGCTGGCCGGCCCGTGGCGGCAGAGGCTCAACGCCGCCACCATGCTGGGCCAGTCCAAGACCGCGTTCCAGGCCGAGATCGACGCCGCCTGCGAGCTGATCGACTTCTGGCGGTTCAACGTCCACTACGCCTCGCAGATCCTGGCCGACCAGCCGATCGCGAACTCGCCGGGTGTGTGGAACCGCACCGACCACCGGCCGCTCGAGGGGTTCGTCTACGCGATCACGCCGTTCAACTTCACTGCGATCGCCGGCAACCTGCCGACCGCCCCCGCCCTGATGGGCAACACCGTGGTCTGGAAGCCCTCCCCGACCCAGCAGCTGGCCGCGCACCTGACCATGGAGCTGCTGGAGGAGGCGGGCATGCCGCCCGGGGTGATCAACATGCTCCCCGGTGACGGTCTCGACGTCTCCGCGGTCGCGCTGCGGCACCCCGACCTCGCGGGTATCCACTTCACCGGCTCGACTCCGACGTTCCAGCACCTGTGGTCCTCGGTCGGCGAGAACATCTCCCGCTACCGCTCCTACCCCAGGATCGTCGGCGAGACCGGCGGCAAGGACTTCATCGTCGCGCACAGCTCCGCCGACCCCGACGCGCTGCGGGTGGCGATGCTGCGCGGGTCGTTCGAGTTCCAGGGCCAGAAGTGCTCGGCGGCGTCGCGTGCCTACGTGCCGCGCTCGCTGTGGCGCCGGATCAAGGACCAGCTGGTCGCCGACGTGAACGGGATCGCGGTCGGCGACGTGACCGACTTCTCGAACTTCATGGGTGCGGTGATCGACGACCGGGCGTTCGCCAAGCACAAGAAGGCCATCGCCCGGGCCAAGCGGTCGAAGAGCCTGCAGGTGCTGGCCGGTGGCCAGGTCGACGACTCGGTGGGCTACTTCGTGCGGCCGACCGTCGTCGAGGGCGCCGACCCGACCGACCAGATGTTCAACACCGAGTACTTCGGCCCGATCCTCGCCGTGCACGTCTTCGACGACGCCGACTTCGAGCCCGTCGTCGCGCAGATGGAGAGCTTCGCGCCGTACGCCCTCACCGGCTCCATCATCGCCCAGGACCGCGGGGTCATCGCGTGGGCGCAGGAGACGCTGCGCTTCGCCGCCGGCAACT
>JAICKK010000271.1 GCA_025927955.1 Nocardioidaceae bacterium | reverse complement strand
CGAAGGTCGCGAACGCACGGACGACGTCCGGGCGGTCGTCGGAGGCGCGCAGGGCGGCGTTGCGGCGGATCTCCAGGCAGATCAGGCTCAGCACCAGCGAGCTCGCGGCCATCGTGCCGATGTACAGCAGCTTGGTCGCGGCCTGGTCGCCGGCGTCATGGCCGGCCACCAGGGCCGTCGGGAACGGCAGCACCACGATGGTCAGGGTCCACAGCAACAGCAGGCGCGTCAGCCATCCGCTCGCGGCGATGACGTGCCGGAGCACGCGGTGCTGGGCGAGCCACAGGTTGGCGATCACCAGGAAGCTGAGGAAGAACGCCCCGATCTCACCGGTGTTGTCGCTGACGAGGTCCGCGACCGAGCCGCCGTCGGAGAGCTCCCCGGCCACGTCGACGAGCGGGAGCACGAGCAGCGTGATGGCGATCGCCACGATCGCGTCGATGAAGGTCAGGAAGCGCTCGAAGTCCCGCACTCGTCCGGGCAGCGCCGGGTCCGCCCGTATGTCGCCCATGACAGGGAGGTTAGACATCATGGCCGGGTGACCCGCGCGATCCCCACCGCGATCCCGCACGGCCGGACCGCGCGCCGCCTGGAGTGGGCGCACCTGCCACCCGTCGTACGCCGCCAGATCGAGCAGCGGGTCGGGTCGCCCGTGATCTCTGCGCAGTCCAAGGGTGGCGGCTTCACGCCCGGCTTCGCCTCAGTACTCACCTGCCAGGACGGCTCCCGACACTTCGTGAAGGCGGCATCGACGGCGGCCCAGCGACAGATCGCGGCGTCGTACCGCGAGGAGGCCAGCAAGCTCCGCCTCCTTCCCGCCACCGCGCCCGCGCCCCGGTTGCGGTGGTGCATCGAGGAAGACTGGGTGGTCCTCGGTCTGGAGTACGTCGAGTCGCGGCCACCGCGACGCCCCTGGGTGCGGTCCGAGCTCGACACCTGCCTGGACGTCCTGGAGCGGGTGGCGGACGAGCTGACACCGGTCCCGGCTCGGCTGGAGCTCGATGCCTTCATCGACGAGGTCGCGGGGTGGCCGGCGTACTGGGACCAGGTGCGCGCGACGCGTGCCCTGCCGCACGCGGACGAGGCGGCCTCCCTGGCAGCGTCGTTCGCCGAGGTCGCCGGCGGCGACACCCTTGTGCACGGCGACCTCCGCGACGACAACGTGCTCATCCGCCCCGATGGGTCGGTGCTGTTCTGCGACTGGAACTGGCCGGTGGCCGGCGCCGACTGGCTGGACTCCTTGACCCTGCTGATCGGACCGCGCGGGGACGGGATGGACGTGGACGCGCTCATCTCCGCGCGACGGCTGCTGTGCGACGTGCCTGCCGACCATCTCGACCGGGTGCTGGCTCTCATCTGCGGCTACTTCCTGAAGTCCGCCCACGACCCCGTGCCGCCGACCTCGCCGTACCTCCGTGACATCCAGCGGTGGCAGGGCGAGGTCGTGTGGGGCTGGCTCTGCGAACGGCGGGGCTGGCGGTGACCGCGCCACGGGCGGTCGGCGTACACCTACGGTTCGAGGCCCTGCCCGACCGCCTGCGTGCCTGGGTCGACGCGACCCTCGGCGCTCCCGTCGTGTCGTGGGAGGAACAGGTCGGCGGCATGTCTCCGGGCTGCGCGACACGGGTGGTCGCCGCCGACGGCACACGAGCCTTCGTGAAGGCCGTCGGGAACCAGCTGAACCCGGACTCCCCCACTCTGTTCCGCCGCGAGATCGACGTCCTGCACCTGATCGGCGAGAACCCGCTCTGGGCGTCCCTGCGGGCGTCGTACGACGACGGCGACTGGGTCGCGCTCCTGCTCGAGGACGTGCCGGGCGGTCACCCCGACCTGGCCGACGATGCCGACATGGAGGCGCTGCTCGATGCCACCGAGAGACTGACCGACGTACTCGGCCGCGTACGCCCGCCGAGGGCGACCGCGACGACCATCGCCCAACCCGGGCTGATCGACGCCAGGGCTCGTTACCGGGCCTGGTCCACAGCGCTCGACCACCTCGCCGAGATCCCGGACGACCTGCTGCCCGCGAAGGTACGCCGTCACCCGGCCCGGCTGCATCGTCTCGTCGCCCTGCTCCAGGAGGGCGACACGCACCTCAGCCACTGGGACGTCCGGGTGGACAACCTGCTGCGGCCCGAGCCCGGACGGATCGTGTTCGTCGACTGGGGCGCGGCGGCGGTGGCGCCGCCGTGGACCGACCCCCTGCTCGCCCGCTTCGAGCGGGTGGAGGACCCGTGGTTCGACGAGTCGGTCGCCCGCTCACCGGTGCTCGCCGAGGCCGGCGAGGACCGGGTCACCGGTTTCCTGGTGGCGTTCGGGCTGGCCCTGGCCTGGCAGTCGACGCTGCAGCGGGAGGACGTGGGGCTGCCTACGCTCAACGAGTTCCGGCGTACCCAGGCACAGCGGGCACTCCACGCGGCCGCCCGGCGGCTTGGCTAGCGCCGGCCCGGCGTCGATCTCGACGGTCGAGCCTGACCACGAGCAGACGCTCCTCTCTGAACGCGGTCTCGAGACGCGTCGCTCGGCCCTCGCAGGCTCGGACCGAGCCGACGCTCCTCGACCTCCCGCCCCTCACGCACGCGGGTTTCGAGACGCGTCGCTCAGCCCCTCACTTCGTTCGGGTCTGAGCCGAGCGCTCCTCAACCTCCCGCCCTCCTCGGGGAGTTCGCTTCGCTCACTCCCCGGGGCGTGAGAATTTGGGCAGGTCAGCGGGCCGCTGGTAACTTTGTGCCTCGCGTGTGCGGCCGCTCCGGCTCGCACGCCCACCTTCTGTTCCACCCCGAACCCACCGACCGAAGGCTTCATCAGTGGCGAACATCAAGTCCCAGATCAAGCGGATCAAGCAGAACGAGAAGCGTCATCAGCGCAACAAGGCTGTGAAGTCCGAGCTGAAGACCCTCGTGCGCAAGTTCCGCGAGGCTGCGGACGCCGGCGACAAGGACGCGGCCGTCGAGGCCGGCCAGGTCGCCGCGCGCAAGCTGGACAAGGCCGTCTCCAAGGGCGTGATCCACAAGAACCAGGCCGCCAACCGAAAGTCGGCCATGATGAAGCGCGCCGCGTCGCTCTGACGCACCCGCTTCCTCACCGAGGCGCCGGCCCGCCCCCGCGGCAGGGCTCGGCGCCTTCGTCGTTCTCGGG
>JAICKK010000258.1 GCA_025927955.1 Nocardioidaceae bacterium | reverse complement strand
GAGTCGGTCCGCATGTAGGTGATGAAGCCGTTCTCGTAGAGCCGCTGGGCCACCGACATGGTCCGCGAGGCGCCGAAGCCGAGCTTGCGCGAGGCCTCCTGCTGCAGCGTCGTGGTCCGGAACGGCGCGTACGGCTGGCGGCGGTACGGCTTGGCCTCGACCGAGCGGATGTCGAACGTCGTCTCGGACAGAGCGGAGGCCAGCGCCTCCGCCCGCGGCCGGTCCAGGTGGACGACGTCGGCGCCCGCCCGGAGCTCGCCCAGCGAGGTGAAGTCCGAGCCGCGCGCCACCCGCTTGGCGTCCACCGAGTGGAGCTTGGCGGGGAACATCCGCTCGTCGTGCGTCTCCCCCGCGTCGAAGGTGCCCTCGAGGTCCCAGTACGACGCGGTGCGGAACGCGATGCGCTCGCGCTCGCGGTCGACGACGAGGCGGGTGGCCACCGACTGCACCCGGCCCGCGGACAGGCCCGACATGACCTTCTTCCACAGCACGGGTGAGACCTCGTAGCCGTAGAGGCGGTCCAGGATGCGGCGCGCCTCCTGGGCCTCGACCAGGTCCATGTCGATGTCTCGCGGGCTGTCGACGGCGGCGTTGATGGCCTGCGGGGTGATCTCGTGGAAGACCATGCGGCGGACCGGCACCTTGGGCTTGAGCTCGTCGAGCAGGTGCCAGGCGATGGCCTCGCCCTCGCGGTCCTCGTCGGTGGCCAGGAACAGCTCGGAGGCGTCCTTGAGCAGCCCCTTGAGCTTGGTCATGTGCGCCTTCTTGTCGCGCGAGACCACGTAGTAGGGGGTGAAGTCGTGGTCGACGTCGACACCCAGGCGCGCCCACGGCTCACCCTTGATCTTGGCCGGCACGTCGGCGGCGCTCTGCGGCAGGTCGCGGATGTGGCCGATCGACGACTCCACCACGTAGCCGCGCCCGAGATAGCCGGCGATCGTCTTCGCCTTGGCGGGCGACTCGACGATCACCAGCTTGTGGCCCGCCCCGCGGGCCGTGCTGCCATCGGCACCGCGCTCGGTGCCAGGGGTCGCCCCCGCGTTCTTCGCCAACTTGTCTCGTGCTCCCTTGGATGCGGCGTCGCGGCCACGGTAGCGCCTGACGGCAACCGCTCCGCACATCCGGTCCCGACGGCCGGTCCCGGGGTGACCTGCGTCTCACGAGGTCAGGAAGCCGTCGGCGACCAGATCTCTCACCACGGCGACCTTCTCCCGCCGCAGGGTGCCCGCGGACCGGTCGAGCAGGGACGCCAGCGCGTCGAGGATCGCACCCACGCTCAGCTCGCCGTCGCAGGCCCCGACCAGCCCCGCCTCGACGGTGTCCACGGCGCGGGCGCGGCGCATCCCGCGCTGCTGGCGCAGCACGATGGTCTCCGGGTCGGCCGCCCCCGGCTCCCCAGTGCTCTCCTGGCGTACGTCGACGCGGGCGACCAGGCGCGTGCCGAGCAGGGCCTCGTCGTCGAGGGCCGCCAGCAGGTCGGTGCGGCGGCCCCGGTCGGCGACCTCCTCGCCCAGCGGCCGCTCGACCTGCCACGGCCACTCCTCCAGGTGCACCACCGGCTCCCGGTCGACGCGGCGCAGGTGCACCCAGCCCATGCCGATGGCCTCGACGCCTCGGGCCTCGAACCACGCCAGCCACGCGTCGTACCGCTGGGCGTAGTCGGGGCGGCCGTGCACGCCGGCGTCCTTGAGCCACAGCTCGACGTACTCGGCGGGGTCGGCGACCTCCCGCTGCACCACCCACGCGTCGCAGCCGCTCCCGCGCCGCCCCGAGCCTGTCGGAGGCTCCAGCCAGCCACCGACCCGCTCCTGCCAGGGCCGGCCGCGCTCGTGCACCCAGTTGGCCAGCACCTGGCACCGGCCGCCGGGCGCGAGGTGCGCGGGCGCCCCGGTCACCACCCGGCGGAGCACCTCGTCCCCGGGCAGCCCGGAGTCGCGGTAGACCAGCCGCTCAGCGGCCCCCTGGTCGCCCGGCGACACGACGAAGGGCGGGTTGGTGACCACCAGGTCGAGCCGCTCGCCCGCGACGGGCTCGAACAGGCTGCCGGCCCGCACCTCGACGTCGACCCCGTTGAGGGCGGCGTTGAGCCGGGTCATCGCGAGGGCCCGCTCGTTGACGTCGCTCGCGACCACCCGGGTGGCGTGGCACGACAGGTGCAGCGCCTGGACGCCGCAGCCGGTGCCGAGGTCGAACGCAGTGGCGACCGGCTCGCGGACCGTCAGCTGGGCCAGCGAGGTCGAGGCGGACGACACCCCGAGCACGTGGTCGGTCGAGACCCGGACCGGCGCGCCGTCGAGCCCCGGCGTCAGGTCGCTGACCAGCCACCAGTCCCGCTCCTCGTCGGCATAGGGCCGTACGTCGAGCAGGGCCCGGGCCTCGCCGCCGGACACCTCCAGGAGACCGGCGGCACCCAGCGGCCCGACCAGCCCGGGCAGCGCGCGGGCGGCGGCGTCGCGGGCCACCGGCGCCTGCAGCAGCCAGAGCCGGACCAGCGTCTCCAGCGGCGAGCCGCCCGCGGTGGCCCGCAGCCCGGGCGTCGTCTCGTTGCGCGAGAGCGCGGCGTGCGCCACGGGACCGAGGAGGCCGGTGACCGCGTCGTACCGGTAGCCGGCCGCCTGCAGGGCCTCGCGCAGCCGGCCGGGCAGCGGTTCGTCTGCGGTCACCATGCGGGACCGACCCGCGGGACCGCAGACGAACCGTGGTGGAGGTCAGGCGGCGTTGACGGTCTCCTCGGCGGGCTGGCCGATCGCCACCGGGCGGCGCTTGGACACGTAGACGGCCACGGCGATGATCGCCACCGCCACCAGCGCGATCGCGATCCGCAGCGCGTCGTTCTCGTTCCTTCCGGCGCTGAGGTCCACCACGGCCGCCGCGATCAGCAGCGACACGAGGTTCATCACCTTGATCAGCGGGTTGATCGCCGGGCCGGCGGTGTCCTTGAAGGGGTCGCCGACGGTGTCGCCGATGATCGTGGCCTCGTGGGCCTCCGACCCCTTGCCGCCGTGGTTGCCGTCCTCGACGAGCTTCTTGGCGTTGTCCCAGGCGCCACCCGAGTTCGCCAGGAAGATGGCCATCAGCACCCCGGCGGCGATCGCACCACCGAGGTAGCCGGCCAGCGGCGCGACGCCCAGCCCGAAGCCGACCGCGATGGGCGCCAGGATGGCGAGCAGACCCGGCGTCGCGAGCTCGCGCAGCGAGTCACGGGTGCAGATGTCCACGACCTTGCCGTACTCCGGCCGACCGGTGCCCTCCATGATCCCGGGGATCTCGGCGAACTGGCGGCGCACCTCGAACACGACCGCGCCGGCGGCCCGGCCGACCGCGCTCACCGCGAGGCCGGAGAACATGAACACGACGGACGCCCCGACGATCACCCCGACCAGCACGTTGGGGCTGAACACCTGGGCGGCGAACGGCTGGTGCACGCCCGCCTTCCGGAGCGCGACCTCGATCGCGCCCGTGTAGGAGCCGAACAGGGCGGTCGCCGCCAGCACGGCGGTCGCGATCGCGATGCCCTTGGTGATCGCCTTGGTGGTGTTGCCGACGGCGTCGAGCTCGGTGAGGATCTGCGCGCCCTCGCCGCTCACGTCACCGGACATCTCCGCGATGCCCTGGGCGTTGTCGGAGACCGGCCCGAAGGTGTCCATCGCGACGATCACGCCGACGGTCGTGAGCAGGCCGCAGCCCGCCAGCGCCACCGCGAACAGCGAGATCGCCACCACGCCCGTGCCGAGCAGGTAGGCGCCGAAGACGGCTGCGGAGATCACCAGCGCGGTGTACACCGCGGACTCGAAACCGACCGAGATGCCCGAGAGGATGACGGTCGCGCCACCGGTCTCCGACGTCTGCGCGACGTCCTTGACCGGCTTGTACT
>JAICKK010000066.1 GCA_025927955.1 Nocardioidaceae bacterium | reverse complement strand
TCAGTTGAGCGTCGGGTCGGCCGGACGGGTGGACACCCACGCGAGCTCGCCGGGCTGACGCCTCAGCACCCGGGTCCACAGCGCCTGCGGGTCCGCGGCGGTGAGGTCCCCGGGCTGGGACGGGACGACGTACCACGAGCCGGTCGAGATCTCGTCCTGCAGCTGCTCGGCGCCCCACCCGGCGTAGCCGGCGAAGATCCGCAGGTGCGAGAGGGCCGGCGCGAGCACGGGGCTGGGCGAGTCGAGGTCCACGATGCCGACCGCGTCGAAGAGCCGCCGGAAGCCGAGCGGCTCCTCCTCCGGGTCGAGGGCGACGCTCGCCGCGGTGAGCCCGACGGCGAGCGCGGAGTCGGTGCCGACCGGCCCGCCGTGGAACAGCACGTCGGGGGGCCCGGCCAGCTCCTGCCAGTCCGGCAGCACCTCGCGCACGGGCACCGGGGACGGCCGGTTCAGCACCACGCCGAGCGCCCCGTCGGTGACGTCGAGCATCAGCACGACCGTCCGCTCGAAGTTCGGGTCGAGCAGCAGCGGCGTCGCGACGAGCAGGTCACCGACCTGCACCCGGACGCCGGCGGCCTCAGACATCCGAGGTCGGCACCTTCGACGAGCGCAGGGCGGCCTCCCGGACGGCCGTGGCCACCGACGTGTGCACGTCGGCGTTGAAGACGCTGGGAATGATGTAGTTCGCGTTCAGCTCGTCCGGGCTCACGGCGCCGGCGATGGCCGCGGCGGCGGCGACCAGCAGCGTGTCGTCGATGGTGTGCGCGGCGGCGTCCAGCAGCCCGCGGAAGACGCCGGGGAAGGCCAGCACGTTGTTGATCTGGTTGGGGTAGTCCGACCGGCCCGTCGCGACGACGGTCGCATGCTCGCGGGCCACGCCCGGGTCGATCTCGGGGTCGGGGTTGGCCAGCGCGAAGACGATGGCGTCCTTCGCCATCCGGGCCACGTCCTCCCCGTCGATGACGTTGGGCGCCGACACGCCCACGAACACGTCCGCCCCGTCCATCGCCTCGTGCAACGACCCGCGCAGCCCCTTCCGGTTGGTCGACTCGGCCACCCAGTGCAGCGACTCGTGCAGCCCGGGTCGCTCGAGGTGGACCACGCCCTCGACGTCGGCGACCACGACGTCGCGCACGCCCGCCTCGAGCAGCAGCCGCAGGATCGCCGTACCGGCCGCCCCGGCGCCCGACATCACCACGCGCACCTCGGCCAGGGACTTGCCCACCACCCGCAGCGCGTTCGTCAGGGCCGCCAGCACCACGATCGCCGTGCCGTGCTGGTCGTCGTGGAAGACGGGGATGTCGAGGATGTCGCGCAGCCGACGTTCGATCTCGAAGCAGCGCGGCGCCGAGATGTCCTCGAGGTTGATGCCGGCGAAGCCCGGGGAGACGGCCCGCACGATCTCGACGATCGTGTCCGAGTCCTGGGTGTCCAAACACAGCGGCCAGGCGTCGATGCCGGCGAACCGCTTGAACAGTGCCGCCTTGCCCTCCATGACCGGCAGGGCGGCAGCGGGACCGATGTTGCCCAGGCCCAGCACCGCCGAGCCGTCGGTGACGACGGCGACGGAGTTCCGCTTGACGGTCAGCCGGCGCGCGTCCTCGGGGTTCGCCGCGATGGCGTCGCAGACCCGCGCGACCCCGGGCGTGTAGACCATCGACAGGTCGTCGCGGTTGCGGATCGGGTGCTTGCTGTTCATCTCGATGGTGCCGCCGAGGTGCATCAGGAAGGTCCGGTCCGACACCTTGTGGACCGCGACCCCCTCGATCTCGCGGATGGCCGCGACGATGTTGTCGGCGTGCGTGGTGTCGGAGGCGGCGCAGGTCACGTCGATGCGCAGCCGGTCGTGCCCGGAGGCCGTGACGTCGAGGGCGGTCACCACGCCCCCCGCCTCCTCCACGCGGCTGGTCAGGCGGCTGATCGCCGCTCCGCCGGCCGGCACCTCGAGGCGCACGGTGATGGAGTAGGAGATGCTCGGCTGGCCGGCGGGCCGGCCCCCGGCGACTGAGGCTGTCTGGTTGACCACGCCCCTCATCGTGTCACGACGGTGACGTGGCCGCCCTTCTTGGGGACCAGCTCGATCCAGGTGTGGCCCTTCGGCACGCTGAGCGACCCCTTCGTCCCGTGCAGGGAGATCGTCGAGTCGAGGGTCTTCGACCAGGTGCCGCGCACCACCCTGCCCGCGTGGAAGAGCAGCGCCTTGCCGGAGCCGGTGAACTTCGTCTCGGGCACCGGGTTGCCGGCCGGGTCGAGGTAGCCGGCGTTCCCGACCCTGACCCGCAGCACGAGCACGGTGTCGGGCCTGAACTGGTCGCCCGCGGCGGCGTTGGTGTTGTCGTTGACGTACTTCCCGCCGTGGTAGCTCCACCTGGTCGTGTGACCGGAGGAGAAGACGGCGTCCAGGCCCTTCGCGGGCCGGCCCTTCGGCAGGCTCGTCGCGGACCCGAACGGAAGGTACGGGGGGACGGTGTCCTTGGCCCTGAGCGTCTTCGCCAGCCTGTCGAGGTGCATGAACAGGTTGTACGGCGCGGTGCGGCTGCCGTCGCGCTCGAAGCCGACGGCTCCCTCCGTGAAGGCCTTGATGCCGGCGGCCCTGACCCGCCGCAGGGTGACCGGCGCGCCGCCGCTGGCGACGAGGACGGCCTTGGCCGGCTTGACGATGCCGATGTCGCTGGCCCGCATGGACCGCACCGGCCCGACCAGCCTCGGGACCTTCTGGTAGTAGAAGACCGCCAGCCGGGTGATGCCGCCCTCCACGAGCTCCTCGGTGACCAGGTCGGCCTTGGACAGCCCGATCTGGGGGCTGCTGCTCTCGGAGTTGTCGATCTTGACGACCATGACGGGGTGCCTGGGCGCCGTCCCGCTCGCCGGGAAGCCGGTCAGCGGCCACTCGCCGGCGACCGTGAGGCCCTTGGCCGTCGGCTGGTCGCTCGGCCGGGTGCTGCCACCGGCGCTCGTCGGGGACGAGCTGCATCCGGCCAGCGCCAGCGCCGCCGCGACGGTCAGGACCGCGACCGCTCGCACCCGGGGGCCGACGCGGGACGATGTGCCACTCATGCGGTCCAGTGTCGCTCAGCACGCCGCCCCGGCGTCCCACCCCTGCGCGCGTGTCGGGTGCGCGTCCCCTTGCATGTCAGGGGCCTGTCAGCGGCCTGTCAGCCGGCTGTCAGGGCACCGTCAGCGACCCGTCAGGGCCCCGGGTCACAGCTTGGCGCCGCCGTCGACGTACAGCGTCTGACCGGTGATGAACGAGGCCTCGTCGCTGCAGAGGAAGGCCGCGGTCGCGGCGATGTCCTCGGGCCGCCCCACCCGCCGGACCGGAGTGCCCTCCGCCGCGGCCTTGCGGAGCTCCTCGGGCTCCATGCCGAGCCGGCGCGCCGTCGCGTCGGTCATGTCGCTGACCACGAAGCCGGGGGCGATCGCGTTCACGTTGATGCCGAACGGCCCGAGCTCGAGGGCGAGCGTGCGGGTCAGCCCCTGGATCCCCATCTTGGCCGCGGAGTAGTTCGCCTGCCCGCGGTTGCCGAGGGCGGAGACGCTCGACAGGTTGAGGATCTTGCCGTACCTGGCCGCGACCATGTGCCTCTGGACCTCGCGGCTCATCAGGAACGCGCCCCTGAGGTGGACGTTCATCACCGCGTCCCAGTCGTCCTCCGACATCTTGAACAGCAGGTTGTCGCGGGTGATCCCGGCGTTGTTGACCAGGACGTCGACGCCGCCGAGCGCCTCGACGACCTCCGCGACGGCGGAGGCCACGGAGTCGGCGTCGGACACGTCGCAGGCGACGCCGAGGGCCTTCTGCGCACCGAGGCCCGCGGCCGCCCGGGAGGCGGCGTCCCGCTCGAGGTCGAGCACCGCGACCGCGGCTCCCTCGTCGGCGAGGCGTCGGGCGGTGGCGGCGCCGATGCCCCGCGCGCTTCCGGTCACGAGGGCGACACGTCCGGCGTAGCGGCTCATCTTCTCCGGTTCCTCCTGGGGATCGAGACTTCAGCGGATGCGTGGGACGAGGATCGCAGACTCACCCGGTGAGCGCGCGCCTCAGGCGTGCGGCGTACTGCTCGGCCTCCCCGTCCGCGTAGCGGGTACGCGGCCAGAAGAAGCCGCGCAGGCCGTCGCCCTTGGTCCGGGGTACGACGTGCAGGTGCAGGTGCGGCACGCTCTGGCTGACGGTGTTGTTGACCGCGACGAAGGACCCCTGGGCGCCGAGAGCGTCGACCATGGCGGCCGCGAGCCGCTGGCCGGAGGCGAGGAACGGGTCCCGCAGCTCGGCCGGCAGGTCCGGCAGCGTCACCACGTGCAGCCGCGGCACCAGCAGCACGTGCCCCTTGAAGACGGGCCGGTGGTCGAGGAAGCCGACCATCTGGTCGGTCGCCCAGACGACCTCGGCGGCGACGTCGCCGGCGACGATCCGGCAGAACAGGCAGGTCTCGGACACAAGCAGGGACGGTAGCGCGGGCGGCCGAGCCTCGGTCCGGCCGGCGCAACGGCGCGCGGGCCCGCTGGCATGCCCGTTCCAGCCACACTCGCCCGGGCCCCGACCCGGTGTTGACGGGCCGCTCGGGCGGGAGTAGACAGTCGGGGCGACTTCGGCGACTGTCGCGGGGTCGGGTCCCGGGGAGCGCCCATGCGGTCGTTCAGCGCACGTCGAACCAGTCTCATCGCTGCAGCCGCGCTCGGCGCGAGCCTGTTGGCAGCGCCGTCCGCGGGCCTGGCCTCCGCCGCCAGTGCCGAGGCGGCGGTGTCGTCGCGACCCGCGACCGGTGCGGTCGAGGGGCACGAGGCGGGCAGTGCCGGCGGCCGCCACGCGCGACGGGCCACGCTGATGTACGCCTCCGACGGGATGCGGCCGGACCTCATGGCCGGGTACGCCCGCCAGGGGCTGATGCCCACCTACCGGCAGATGCTCCGCACCGGTGTGTCCGGCCGCAACGGCCTCGAGCAGGGCTTCCCGCCGAACACCGGTCAGGGCTGGTACACCCTCGCCACCGGTGCGTGGCCCGGCGTGCACGGCAGCACCAACAACACGTTCTTCGACACGCGGCTGACCTTCGACCAGTCGATCTCCTTCGCCTTCCACAACGGGGACACGCCGAGCACCAGCCCGCTGAAGGTGCTCGAGGCGGAGTCGGTGGCCAGGTCCGCCGAGCTGGCGGGCAAACAGGTCGCCCAGATCGAGTGGACCGGGGGCCTCAACGGCGACATCGACGGTCCCACCGTCGACTACGACACCACCTACAGCCAGCGGGGCGTGGCGGAGCTGCCGGCGGACCCCGCCAAGCAGGCGTCGGCGGCCGGCTTCGGCCTCGCCTACGAGACACCGACGTTCACCGCGGCCACCGGCTGGCGGGACGTGCCCGCCGGCAACCCCGCGGTGCAGCCCCGGCAGGCCACGCTCCTGGTCAGGTCGACCAAGCCTGCCTCGAACCCCGACCGCACCTACGACCTGTACGCCTACGACCACTCAACCCAGGACGGGGATGGCTACGACACCGTGCTGCTGGTGCCCGCCGCCGCGAACAAGGACGCCGCGCAGGCTGCGGCGACCCTGCACCAGGGGCGGTTCGCCGCGGTGCGGGTCACCGGGGCCGACGGCCTGATCGGCGACCAGGCCGGTGAGAGCGCCGGGTTCTACGCCAAGGTCATGCAGATGTCGCCCGACCTCGACCACTTCAGCCTCTACTTCACCTCGCTGGCCAGGGCGAACGCCCACTGCGCGACGGCGGCCTGCGCGCAGCTGCCGGCCGGTGCGCCCGGCGAGGACCCGCTGGAGAAGTACATCGCCGACCACCTGCCGCCGGCCGTGTTCGGTGACTTCGGCCCCGAGGAAGCGGGGATCATCGACGAGGACACGTGGTTCCAGCAGACCGTCGGGCTGAACCAGCGCTACGACGAGGCGGTGCTCCGGTTCGTCCTCGGCCGGCTGCAGCCCGGCACCGACGTCGCGCTCGTCGGCACCGACGCCACCGACGAGGTCAGCCACCAGATCCTCGGCCTGCTCACCCGCACGGACCGCTACGGGCACCCGAACCCGTACTACGACCGGGTGGCCGGGCACGGCCCGCGTGACCACCGGGTCCGCCAGCGCAGCGGCTACCTGTCCGGCGCCTACCACGCCGCCGACGCCCGCCTGGCGCTGACCAGGCGGCTGCTGCCCCGCCGTACCGACGTCCTGGCGAGCAGTGACCACGGGTTCGCGCCGCAGTGGTACGCCGTGGACGCGGGCCTGCCGCTCTACCGCGCCGGCCTGCAGGACGTCGAGCAGACCGGCAACTGCCGTCCGGCAGCCGGCAGTGCGCCGGGTGGGACGCTGGCGAAGGCCTGCTGGGCCGGTGGCACGGCCCAGGTCTACATCAACCTCAAGGGGCGCGACCCCGACGGCGTGGTCGACCGGGCGGACTACGCCTCGGTGGTGCAGCGGATCGTGCGCGCCTACCGCGCCGTCCGTGACCCGCAGCACCCGCACGCCCAGGTGGTCCAGAAGGTCTACACCAAGGAGCAGCTCAAGGACGTCGAGGGCACCGACTCGCTGAACCCGACGCGCTCGGGCGACGTCGTCGTGGTGGCCCGCTCGCCGTACCAGTTCGACGCCGACACCGTCGGGAGCATCGTCGCCCCGTCACGGTTCTTCGGCCAGCACGGCTACCTGCCCGACGAGGTCGACCTGCGGCACAACATCAACATGCACGCGACGTTCGTCGCCGCCGGACCGGACATCCGGCACCGCTCCGATGTGCGAGGCGTGCAGGCGGTCGACCTGGCGCCCACGCTGGCGGTGCTCGGGCACTTCCCGCCGCCGCTGCAGGCCCAGGGCAAGGTGCTCACCTCGATCCTGCGCGGCGGCGACCGGTACACCTCCGGCCAGATCCTCGGCTTCAACGACGTGCACGGCAACATCACCGGCAAGGGGCTCACCTACTCCGACCCCTACACCGGCGTGAGCGACGCGGCCGGTGGGATCGGGGTGCTCGCGGGCTACCTCGACCGCGCCCGCACGGGCGACGCGTCCCACACGCTGACGCTGGAGGCCGGCGACATGGTGGGCGCCAGCCCGCCGGAGTCCGGCCTGCTCTACGACAAGCCCACCCTCGACGCGCTCGACAAGATGCACATCACCGCCGGGACCCTGGGCAACCACGAGTTCGACCACGGCGTCACCGACATGCTGCGGCAGGTCCTCGGCGGCCCGTCGACGGTGCACCCGCAGACGCGCTACGCCGGGCTCGACTTCCCCGTCGTGGACGCCAACGTCATCAGTGACAGGACAGGCAAGCCACTGCTGCGACCGTACGTGGTCAAGCGGGTCGGCGGCGTCCGCGTCGGCATCATCGGCGCGACCACCATCACGACCCCCAGCATCGTCACCACGGGCGGCACCGACGGCGTGCACTTCGTCGACGAGGCGACCGCGATCAACAGGTACGCCCGCCGGCTCGAGCGTCGGGGGGTGCACGCGCTCGTGGTGGTCATCCACGAAGGCGGTGTCCAGGACACCTTCCCCGTCGGCGATGTCGGCGACCGGATCAAGACCATCGCCGAGCACCTCGACCCCGGCGTCGACGTGGTCGTCTCCGGGCACACCCACACCACCGTCGACACGCGGGTGGCCGGCAAGCTCGTCGTGCAGGCCTCCTCCTACACCCGCGCGTACGACGACGTGCGTCTGCTGCTGGACCGGCGCACCCAGGACATCGCGGCGTCGTGGGGGTCGGTGCGGCCGACGTGGACGACGACCGAGCCGGCCAGCACCGACCCGCTGGCTCCCGCCGCACGACCGGACCCGCGGGTGCAGCGCATCGTGGACGCAGCGGTCGCCGAGACCGCGCCGATCGTCAACCGGGTGGTCAACCACGCCGCGGGCGCCATACCGTCCCAGCGTGAGGGTGGCGCGAACCCGGCCGGAGAGTCCCCCATGGGCGACCTGATCGCCGACGCCCAGCGCTCGTATGCCGGCACGCAGCTGGCGTTCGTCAACACCGGGAGCATCCGCAGCGGCCTGGCAGCCGGGCCGGTCACCTACGGCGACCTGTTCACCGCCCAGCCGTTCCAGGACGACTACCTCGACACGCTCACGCTGACCGGTGCCCAGGTCTGGGCACTGCTGCAGCAGCAGTTCCAGGCACCGGAGAACCGGATCATGCAGGTGTCCGGGCTGCACTTCAGCTACCAGAGCTCGGGGCCGGGCCAGGGCACCATCTCGGCGGTCCACCTCGGGCCGGCCGGGGACGACTCGACACCGATCCCGAACGACGACACCACCACCTACACGGTGACCGCCAACTCGTTCATGGTCGGCGGAGGTGACGGCTTCACCGTGCTCACAGGTGCGTCCGACATCGTGCAGACCGCCGACTCGGAGCTGGTCCCCCTCGTCGACTTCGTCGGCAGGCTGCCCGACCCGTTCACCTACGGGATCGACGGGCGGATCCAGCGGTCCTGAGGAGGAGGCACGAAAGCGCTGGGCGTCGGCAGGGATGATGTCCCCATGGCATCGAGGCTCGACGACGTGGCGTGGCCGGTGCGCACCGACCGGCTCCGCATCCGGCCCGCGCTGGCCACCGACCTCGACGCGACGTGGCGGTACCGACGGCTGGACTCGGTCTGCCGGTGGATGACGACGTTCCCGGCGACCCGCGCGGCCTACGGCGCGATGATGGAGGACCCCGAGCGGCTCGCGAAGACGCTCGTCGTGGAGCGCGACGGCCACGGCGGCCCCGTGGTGGGCGACCTGATGCTCGCCGTCGAGGACGCCTGGTCCCAGTCGGAGGTCGCCGCTCAGGCACGCGGCGTGCAGGCGGAGATCGGCTGGTGCCTCGACCCGGCGTACGCGGGGCAGGGACTGGCCACCGAGGCCTGCGAGGCGCTGGTCCGGCTGTGCTTCGAGACGCTCGGGCTGCGGCGCGTCATCGCGAACTGCTTCGCCGACAACGAGCGGTCCTGGCGGCTGATGGAGCGGCTCGGCATGCGCCGGGAGGTGCACACCGTGCGCGAGTCCCTCCACCGGTCGGGCCGGTGGCTGGACGGGTACGGCTACGCGCTGCTGGCCGACGAGTGGCGTGCGAACCGCGACCGGCGGCTCAGCGCCGGCCGGACGCGGCCCGCACCGGGATCTGCACACGCATGACGGTCCCCTGCGGCGTGGAGTCGATGTCGATGCTCCCGCCGTGGCGGTCCACCACGATGCGGCGCGCGATGTCGAGCCCCAGGCCGGTGCCCCTCCCGACGTCCTTGGTCGTGTAGAACGCCTCGAAGGCGCGCTCCCTCACCGCGGCCGGCATCCCCGGCCCCGTGTCGGCGATCTCGACGACCACCCGCTCGCCGGCCGCTCGCGTGCTCACCCGCAGCGTCCCGGCTCCCTCCATGGCGTCCACGGCGTTGTCGACGAGGTTGGTCCACACCTGGTTGAGCTCCCCGGCGTACGCCTCGACCTCGGGTACGTCGACGCCGTAGTCGCGCCGGACCTCCACGCCGTCGCGCAGCTTGTGCCGCATCATCACCAGCGTGCTCTCGAGGCCGTCGGTGACGTCGACGCGCTGCATCGAGGCGCGGTCCATCTGGGAGTAGGAGCGCACCGCCGCGACGAGCTCGGAGATGCGGCGGGTCGACTCCTTGACCTCCGTGAGGAGCGTGGCGAGCGCGAAGGTGCTGGCCACCCACTCCAGGCCGGGCTCGAGGGCCGACCCCTCGAGCACGGCCGCCGCCCGGTCGCACCAGGCGGGGTCGATCCCCGCTGCGGCCAGCGGAGGGGCGATCACCCAGTCGCGCTCGACGCCGTGGTCGGACAGCCAGTCCGAGAGCGCATCCTCCCGGTCGGCCACCTCGAGGGTGTCCGCGGCCGGCGGTGCGGGACCGACGTCGCGACGAAGCTCGTCGAGGGCCACGAACTGGGTGGCCGACATCTCGTCGCGGGCCAGCCGGCCCAGTGAGGAGAGCAGCGTCTGGCTGGCGTCCTCGAGGGCGTCGACCGCGCGGGTGGCGGCCGCGGCCGGGTTGTTCAGCTCGTGCGCCAGGCCGGCGGCGAGCGTCCCGAGGGTGACCAGCGCCCCGCGCTGGCGGGCCGTCGACTCGATGCTGCGTGCGGTCCCGTACAGGCCGGCGATGAGGTGGCCGCCGAAGGGGAACCAGGCGCTGGACCGCTCCCGCAGCACCTGCGACGGCAGCTTGAGCAGCCGCCCCGCCTCCGCGCCCCGCCCGGTGGCGAGGTAGACACCGTGCTCGTCCCAGGCCCGGAAGCCGCCCGCCCAGCGGCCGGGCACGTCCATCCTGCCGACCACGGAGTCCTCCCGGCCGACGTGGCGCAGCAGGTCGATCGCCCCGTCGACCAGCAGCCACCAGAAGTCCGCGTGCTCCCCCTCGCGGAACAGGTCCGTGCCGGGCTCGAACCGCACCTCGGTGCCGGCCTCGACGAGCTCGCCCAGCCGCTCGTCGGACAGACCGTCGAAGAGGCTGAGGGGGCGCAGGTCGGCGATCTCCATCAGGCCTGCCTCACGGGTTGGCCAGATAGCGGTGCACGAGGTAGACCGACATGGCCCCCTCCCCCACCGCCGAGGCGACCCGCTTCATGGAGTCCAGCCGGACGTCGCCGGCGGCGAACACCCCGGGCACGCTGGTCTCCAGGGCGAGCGGCGCCCGAGGCAGCGGCCAGCGCTGCTCGTAGGCGGGGCTGAACAGGTCCGGCCCGGTGACCACGAAGCCCTTGGCGTCCCGCACGACGTCGGCCCCGAGCCAGTCCGTGTGCGGCGTGGCGCCGATGAACACGAACAGCCAGCTCGACGTCACGTCCTCGCGGGTCCCGGTGTCCCGGCGCTCGAGCGTGAGGGTCTCCAGGTGCCCCTGGCCGCGGCAGGCGACGACCTGGCTGTGGCAGCGCACCTCGATCTGCGGCGAGGAGGTGATCCGCTTGACGAGGTAGCGCGACATCGTCGCCTCGATCGTCGGACCGCGGACCACCAGCACCACGCGCTTGGCGTACCTGGCCAGGTTGAGCGCGGCCTGGCCGGCGGAGTTGGCGGCCCCCACGACGTACACGTCGTCGCCCTGGCACTGGCTCGCCTCGCTGGCGGTCGCCCCGTAGTAGACGCCGCGACCGGTGAGCGCGTCGAGCCCGTCGGCCTCCAGGCGCCGGTAGGACACCCCGGTGGCCACGATGAGGGACCGCGCCTCGACCTCCTCGGCCCCGTCGAAGCGGACGGCGTGCACGGGCCCGCGGGTCTCGAACCCGGCCACGTCGCGGGCGAGCACCATCTCGGCCCCGAAGCGGGTGACCTGGGCGACCGCGCGCTGGGTGAGGTCGAAGCCGGTCAGCCCTCGAGGGAAGCCGAGGTAGTTCTCGATGGCCGCGCTCTGGCCGGCCTGGCCGCCGGGCCCCTCGCGCTCGACGACGACCGTGCTCAGACCCTCGGAGGCGGCGTACACGGCGGCGGCGAGACCGGCCGGTCCCCCGCCCACGATGCACACGTCGTAGAGCGGCTGCTGGGCCGTGGTGCGCAGCCCGAGCGCGCCGGCCAGCTGGAGCGGGGACGGCGCCCGCAGCGTCTCGCCGTCGGGCACCAGCACCAGTGGCAGGTCGTCGGGTGCGGCGTGGGCGAGGTCGCTGAGCCGCTTGCCCTCGGCGTGCAGCTCCACGTCGTACCACTGGAAGGGCACGTGGTTGCGGGCCAGGAACGTCTTGGTCTCGTGGCTGCGGTCGGACCAGCGGTGACCGACGATCCGTACGTCGGTGGTGTGGTCCGGGTGCGCCTTGGCCCAGTCGTCGAGGAGGTCGTCGACGACGGGGTAGAGCCGCTGCTCGGGCGGGTCCCACGGCTTGAGCAGGTAGTAGTCGAGCCCGATGTCGTTGATCGCCTTGATCGCGACGTCGGTGTCGGCGTAGGCGGTGAGCAGCAGGAACTTCGCGTCGGACACGTGGGTACGGGCCTGCTCGAGCATCTCGATGCCGGTCATCTGCGGCATCCGCTGGTCGGACACGACGAGCGCGACGGGCTGGCTGCGCAGCACGAGCCTGGCCAGCACCTCGAGCGCCTCGGGCCCCGACGACGCGCGCACGACGCGGTAGTCGGCGCCGTAGCGGCGCCGCAGGTCCCGCGAGATCGCGGCGGAGACCATCGGGTCGTCGTCGACCGTCAGGATCGCCGCTTTGCTCATCAGCTCGGACCCTAACACGCGCGCCGGGGCCATCGTGGCCGGCGACCCCGGGCCTGGCGCGCGCGGCGCTCAGCGGCTCCGGAAGAGGGCGAAGCCGGGCTGGCGCTGGGACCCGTGGAACGTCTGGAAGGCCCCGCCGGCCGCGAGGCGGTGCAGCGAGGGCACGCTCGCGAGCGTGAGCACGCCGACCGTGGAGTCCGCGGACGGCGACCAGGTCCCGAAGGTGCCGGTCAGGCTCAGCGCCGCCAGCCTGCCGGCAGGCACCTGGCCCGCGTCCAGGCAGTTCCCGTTCGTGGAGCTCACCCGGTTGGTGCGGCAGCGGTGAGCGAAGTGCCCGCCGGCGTAGAGCACGCCGTCGAGGATGCTCAGCGCGTCCACGTCGCCGTCGAAGCTGCGTCCCCAGGCGACCCCGCCCCGGTTCCCGGTCGCGACCACCGCGCCGCCGGGGCCCGCCTTGGCGATGAAGACCCTGGTCCTCGTGAGCCGGATGTCGGTGACCAGGTAGCGCACCGGCGACCTGAAGCCGCGGTACACCGCCCCGGTGCCCGCGCCGACGACCGCGACGTTGCGGGTCCGCGCGACACCGTTGATGCTGTTGAACGCACCGCCGACGAACACCTGCGGACCCCGCCGGCGTAGCACCCGCACCGACTTGTCGGCCCGCGGAGCCCAACCGGTCAGCCTGCCGCTCGCCCGGCTGAACGCCGCGAGATGCTCGCGCCGGTGGCCGTTGACCTTCGTGAACCGCCCGCCGGCGTACAGCGTCGACGGGGACAGCACGAGCGCGCGGACGCGGTAGTCCACCCGGGGCCGGAAGCTGCGCACGAGCCGGCCGGTCGAGGCGTACAGCTGGACCAGGCGGGCGACGGGAACGCCGTTGACCCGGGTGAACGAGCCGCCGGCGTAGACCCTCCCCTTCGAGACCGTGAGCGCGTACACCGTCGAGTTGGTCGACGGCGACCACGGCAGCACCCGGCCGGTGACGGCGCTCACCGCGGCGAGGTTCCGCCGGGTGTGGGTGCCGGTGCTGTCGGTGACGTGGGTGAACGCCCCCGCCACGTAGATGACCGCGCCGCTGCGCGCGGTTGCCACCACGGTGCCGTCGAAGCTCGCGGACGGCATCGGCGTGGAGCTGACCGTGGCCGAGGCCGCCGGCTGCACGGCCAGCACCGCCGAGATGGCCGCCACGACGGCGGCTGCCCGAAGAGATCTCACGTTGTCGTTCCCCCGTTGTACGAAGCGTCCGGTCTGGGTGCCGGCAATGGTCGAGAGGTACTTCTACCCGAACAGGGAAGTCCCCACAAGTGCGGCACACCAGTGAACCATGGACGGGGCCGTCGCGGCCGGCCTTCGCCGCCGGTCAGCCGCCGGTCAGCCGGCGCCCGCGCACGACCGGGGTGACCAGCAGGCTCAGCAGCCCGGCGCGTCGACAGCCGGGGTGGCCCTCAGCGCCTCCGTCAGCAGCGCCACGAGCGCCTCGAGCTGGATGTCGGCCGACGACGACACCTCCTCGTCGGAGCCGTCGAGGGCACGCGCGGCGAGCGCGGCCTTGCTGTCGATCAGCTCGGCGATCTTGGTGTCCAGGGTCTGCGCGGCGATGATCCGCCAGGCGGTGACCGGCTCCGCCTGGCCGATGCGGTGGATGCGGTCGATGGCCTGGGTCTGCTCCGCGTCGGTCCAGGAGAGCTCGGCGAGCACCATGTTGGAGGCCACCTGCAGGTTGAGCCCGACACCGGCGGCGGTCAGCGAGCAGACCACGACGGCGACGTCGGGGTCCTCGGTGAACGCGTCGATGTTGCGCTGGCGCACTCTCGGTGTCTGGTCCCCGCGGATGGAGGAGTACCTGATGCCTCGTCTGGCGAACGTCTCCTCGGCGATGTCCATGACGTCGATGTGCTTGGCGAAGAAGACCACCTTGCCGACGCTGCGGGCCAGCTGAGCGGCGTAGTCGGCGGCGAGACCGGCCTTGGCCTGGCCGATGCGCCGCATCATGGTGAACACGTTCTCGTCGGTCTTGGTGGTGGTGGTGTCCTCACGCTCCCAGGTGGCGACCCGTCGTACGAGCTCGTGGTCGATGCCGTCGACGACGACGCCGGAGGTCCGCGCCTCGAGCGCGCTCCGGTAGCGCGCGACCAGCCGTCGGGCGAGCTCGCGCTCGGCCGCGCGGATGGAGCGGCCGACCTCGTCGTCGAGCTCGACCGGCAGGTCGGCGACGCGGCGGGCGGGGATGTCGGCGGCCACGTCGACCTTGCGACGACGCACGATCCCGAGGTCGACGACGCTCTGCCGGGCGGCCGGGTAGAACCCCGGATCGAGCGGGGTCAGGCCGGTCTCCTCGAGCGCCTCCATCAGCTCGGCGCGGGGCTTCTTCTCGTCGATCCAGCCCAGGAACTGCCAGATCGCCCGGAAGTCCTCGATGTCGTTGATCAGCGGGGTCCCCGTGAGCGCCATCATCAGCGGCCGGGCGCTGCGGGCGCGGATACGGTCGGAGAGCTCGAGGACATGCTGGGAGCGCTGCGAGGTCTTGTTCTTGATGAAGTGCGCCTCGTCGACCACCATGCCCCGGAAGCCCAGGTCACCGAGCCAGCCGACGTGCCGGTCGAGGACGTCGTAGTTGACGATGACGATGTCGGCGAACCCGTCGATGGAGTGGCCGTCGCCGTGGATCACGGTGGCCGGGCGCTTCGGTGTCCACAGCCCCGCCTCGCGGGCCCAGTTGGTCTTGACGACGTTGGGGACCACGACCAGCAGCGGGTAGGCGCGGGCCGCCTGGGCGGCGAGCAGGGCCTGGGCCGTCTTGCCGAGACCGGGCTCGTCGGCGAGCAGGAACGTGCGGTGCCCGGCCGCGGCGGCGGCGACCAGCTGGGCCTGGTGCTTCATGAGCACCCGCCCGGCCGGCGCCCGAAGGGACCCGGGCTCAGGGAGGGCCATGCACGAGGAGGCACCTCCGGCTGCGTTCTCGAAGGCGCGGAACAGCGGGCCCAGCAGCTCCCAGGTCGCCAGCCGACGCGGACGGACCTCGCGAGGGGCGGCGTTGGAGAAGTCGGGCGCGAGGAAGGGGTTGGCCAGCTGCCGGGCGATGACCGACTGCGGCACGACGCGACGCTCGCTGGTGGCCGCCGCCGCGGCCTGTGAGGGCACGGGCTCGGGCTCCGGCTCCATGCCGGCGTCGGCGAGCATCTCGCGCTTGAGCGCCCTGGCCGCCTCGGAGACCACGGCGTCCTCGGCCAGCAGCGAGAGCAGGGAGGTGTCACGGGCCGCGATCTTGGCCAGGATCGTCCCGATCCCGTCGAGCCGCTTGAGCTGCTCGGCGCGGAAGGCCTCGCTCATCGCCGCGTCGGTCTTGACGCGGGCGCGCTCCTCGCGGACCAGCAGGGCCACCACCTGGAACTTCGTCCGGCTGGCGCTGCGCACCGCACCGCGCTGGGCGTGCCCCTCCACCTCGCGCACCGCCCGCGCGAGCACCGGGATGATGCCGTCGTTGTCGAGCTCGCGCACCCGGCGGTGGGTGCGCGAAGCGGTGCCGGGAGCACCGTTCCGGCGCTGGCCTCGTCGAGCCAAGAACTCCTCCTCTGGAGCCGCTGGCGGCGGTCTGGCCGTCAGCCGAGGGTCACGACCCCGCCCCGCCTCCCGAGCGGGACGACGCGCGACATCGAGGGAAGCGACCCCGGGCGGTCACTCCTGGTCGTGCTGAACGTGACTGCGGTGCGACGCGGCGTCCCCCGCGCCCCCGGGCGTGAGGACGGTCGGCCCGAGAGCCGGTCGTCGCCACCGGCCTCCAGCCGTCTCACCCGCCGCTCGTGCAGCGATGGACCCGAAGCCGATGTCGTGCCCATGGTAGCGCGTCGAGCCGCCGGCGACACCAGTCGACGTCCCGACACGCGCCGGCGCCCGCGTGAGGCGGCCGCACCGGTCTCGGTGAGCGGACGCGAGGCCCTCATCGACAGCCGGTCGGCCCGCGCATGATCGACTGCGGTCACGACCACCCACCCACGAGAGGGAGCCACGTGCCGGGTCTGGATGAGAAGCTGCACGACACCTACGCCGAGGTGCTGCGCCGGAACCCGGGCGAGACCGAGTTCCACCGCGCCGTGCACGAGGTGCTGGACAGCCTCGGGTCCGTGGTCGCCAAGCACCCGCAGTACGCCGACTCGGCGGTGATCCGTCGGCTGTGCGAGCCCGAGCGGCAGGTCATCTTCCGGGTCCCGTGGGTCGACGACCACGGCGTCGTACAGATCAACCGCGGGTTCCGCGTCGAGTTCAACTCCGCCCTCGGCCCCTACAAGGGAGGCCTGCGGTTCCACCCGTCGGTGTACCTGGGCATCGTGAAGTTCCTCGGCTTCGAGCAGATCTTCAAGAACTCCCTCACGGGCATGCCGATCGGCGGCGGCAAGGGCGGGTCGGACTTCGACCCCAAGGGCCGCTCCGACGGCGAGGTGATGCGGTTCTGCCAGGCGTTCATGACCGAGCTCTACCGGCACCTCGGGGAGTACACCGACGTTCCCGCCGGCGACATCGGGGTCGGCGGCCGGGAGATCGGCTACCTGTTCGGCCAGTACCGGCGGATCACCAACCGCTACGAGTCCGGCGTCCTGACCGGCAAGGGCCTGACCTGGGGCGGGTCCCAGGTGCGCACCGAGGCCACCGGCTACGGCACCGTCTTCTTCGTCAACGAGATCCTGGCGACCCGTTCGGACTCCTTCGACGGCAAGCGCGTCGTCGTGTCCGGGTCAGGGAACGTCGCCATCTACGCCATCGAGAAGGTGCACCAGCTCGGTGGCCTGGTCGTCGCCTGCTCGGACTCGGCCGGCTACGTGGTCGACGACAAGGGCATCGACCTCGAGGTCCTCAAGGACGTCAAGGCGACGCGTCGAGCCAGGATCACCGAGTACGCCGAGGCGCGCGGCGGCGCCGCGGACTACGTCGGGGGCCGGCCGGTATGGGAGGTCCCCTGCGACATCGCGCTGCCCTGCGCCACCCAGAACGAGCTGAACGGCCACGACGCCGGCGCGCTGGTCAAGAACGGGTGCACGGTCGTCGCCGAAGGCGCCAACATGCCGTGCACTCCCGAGGCCGTCAAGCTCCTCGCCGGCGCCGGCGTCGTCTTCGCGCCGGGCAAGGCCGCCAACGCCGGTGGCGTGGCCACCAGCGCCCTGGAGATGCAGCAGAACGCGTCTCGCGACTCCTGGACCTTCGAGCACACCGAGCAACGGCTCAGCGACATCATGCGCGGGATCCACGACCGGTGCCTGGAGACGGCCGACGAGTACGGCGCCCCCGGCGACTACCTCGCCGGCGCCAACATCGCCGGCTTCACGCGCGTCGCCGACGCCATGCTCGCCCTCGGGGTCATCTAGACCGCGGCCACGCAGGCCACGCAGGCCACGCAGGCCGCTCAGGCCGCCTTCAGGACGCGCCTGCGAGCCGGCCGCGGCCACCGCCGCTCTCGGCGGGCAGGTGGCGGGGACGACGCCTCGAGTGCGACGCGGAGCCGGCCGGCGACCCCGGCCGCCTCGGAGGTCGACAGCACCCGCGGCCGGCACCGCAGGGCCTCGGCCAGCACGTTGGCCGTCGCGACCGTGACACCGTCGACGACTCCGCCGTCCTCCCCGGCGCCCTCCAGCTGGACCACGGCCGCGACCACGTCGCGGTAGCGGGCCGGCAGCGTGGCGCGGACAGCGGCGGCGGCCGCGGTTGCCTCGCGCACCCGCAGGCGGGCGGTAGCGCCGCCGGCGCTCGCCTGGCGGATGACCACATGGACGCCGCTGGGACCCACGACGACGTCCGCCGTCTGCCGCTGAGGGCCGCCGACGGTGACGTCGGCCAGACGGGTCCAGCGTGGCGGCAGTAGCAGGTGCACTTCGGTGTCCTCTCCCCGGTCACACGAGCGTAGGCGCCGGCGACGGCCGGCGCGGACGAACCGGAAAAACCGTCACACCAGCCCCACCTGTCACACGCGGGCAGCGCCGAGCCGGCGCGTCCGCACGCCTCGAGCCCGTCCAGCTGGCGCGTCCGCACGCCTCGAGCCGGTCCAGTCGGCGGGTCTGCACCGGCGGTGTCGCGAAGCCCCCGGGACGCACGAAGGCCACCCGCCGTGGCGGGTGGCCTGGGTGCCGCTGAGGGGATCGGTGGAGCTGGCGGGAATCGAACCCGCGTCCTTCGGCGCCGTTCCAGGGCTTCTCCGGGTGCAGTCGGTGATGTCGCTTTCTCAGCCCCGGCGCTCGCACTGACACGTCGCCGACAGGCTCAGCCACACAGAAGTCCCGACAGGTCCTCGTGGCCCGGACCTGTCAGCAAGCCTCCTAGATGAGGCCAGGATCTAGAGCGGAGGCGCCTCTAGTCTGAC
>JAICKK010000233.1 GCA_025927955.1 Nocardioidaceae bacterium | reverse complement strand
GTTCTCCTCCGCCCAGCCGGCGACGTCGCCCATCTGGTCGCGAGGCACGGCCCGCACCGAGTGGATCGCGGCGCCCAGCACGCCCTCGCCGCCGCCGAAGGCCGCGACGCGGTCGGCCCACGCGCCCGCCGTACCGTCGCTGAACCGGGCCTGCACCCCTTCCGTTGGCGTGCCGATGCCGGACGCCAGGTAGCAGGTGTCGAGCAGCGCGATCCGCAGGCCCGCCTCTCGCGCCGCCTCCACGAGGGCCGCGGACATCGCGTTCGGGTCCTCGTACGGCGTGCCGCCCGGCCCGTGGTGCAGGTAGTGGAACTCACCCACGCTGGTGATGCCCACCGAGACCATCTCGCGGTAGGCCGCGCGGGCCAGGTCGAGGTAGGAGTCCGGGTCGAGGCGGGCGGCCAGGGCGTACATCTGCTCGCGCCAGGTCCAGAACGTCCCGCGCTCGCGCTGGGTGCGTCCGCGCAGGGCGCGGTGGAAGGCGTGGCTGTGGCAGTTCGCCAGACCGGGGAGCGTCAGGCCGGCGAGCCGCTCCGCGCCGTCGGGCGGGCCCGGCTCGACGCGGGTGAACCGGCCGGCCCGCACCTCGACCAGCAGGCCGTCGCACACCGGCCCCTCGCCGGTCCAGGCGCGCTCGAGCCAGTAGGTGCTCACGCGACCAGCCGCTGCAGGGAGTCGGCCAGCGCCTGCACCCCGGCGAGGCAGTCCGCGGTGTCGGCGTGCTCGGCGGGGCTGTGGGAGACGCCCGTGGGGTTGCGGACGAACAGCATCGCGGTCGGGATGCCCGCGGTCGCCAGCACGCCCGCGTCGTGGCCCGCGCCCGTGGGGATCACCGGCATGCCGGACGTGCCCACGACCCGGCGGGTCAGGTCCTCGTCGAAGCGGACGGCGTGCGACACCGACTCTGAGGTGACGTCGAGCCGGGTGCCGTCGCGGTCGGCACGGTCGCCCGCCTGGCGCTCGATGCCGCGCACCAGGGACGCGAGGTGCTCGCTGCTGTCCGCGCGGGCGTCGAGCCAGGCGGTGACCGACGACGGGACGGCGTTGGTGCCGTTGGGGCGGACCTCGAGGCGCCCGAAGGTGGCCCGCTGCCCCGAGAGCCGGGCCTGCTTGTTGGCGGCCAGGGCCGTCATCGCGTACGTCAGCATGGGGTCGCGACGGTCCTCCATCCGGGTGGTGCCGGCGTGGTTGGCCTGGCCGGTGAAGTCGAAGCGGTAGCGGCCGTGCGGCCAGATCCCGCTCGCCGCCCCCACCGGCACGCCCCGGTCGACCAGGTCGCGGCCCTGCTCGACGTGCAGCTCCACGAAGCAGCCCACTGCGGCGAGCAGGTCCGTCTCGCCGACGGCGGCACCGTCCATCGCGTCCTCGAGCCGGACCCCGTCGCGGTCCTCGAGCTCTCGCGCCGTCGCCCACGACGTGGCGCCGGTCGCCAGCCGGGAGCCCAGGCAGGCCAGCCCGAAGCGCGAGCCCTCCTCCTCGAGGAACACCCCGACGCCGACCGGTCGTGCCGGGGTCACCCCGCGGTCCCGGAGCACGTCGAGGCCGGCCAGCGCGGAGACCACGCCCAGCGGCCCGTCGTACGCACCGCCGTCGAGGACCGAGTCGAGGTGGGAGCCGGTGAGCACGGCGGGGCCGTCGGCGCCGTCGGGGCGCCACCACGCCACATGGTTGCCGAACCGGTCACGCTCGACGACCAGCCCGCGCGCCTGCGCCTGCTCGACGAACCAGGCCAGGCACTCCCGCTCGGCCGCACCGAACGGCTGGCGGAAGTAGCCGCCGTCGGCGCCGGACCGGCCCACCGGGGCGAGGTCGCGCCACATCCGCTCGAAGTCAGGCGTCATCATCGCTCCCATGGAGTTCCAGGACGTCGTACGCCGCCGCCGGATGGTGCGCCGCTACGCGAGCCGGCCGGTGGACCCGGCCGCCGTCGACCGCATTCTCTCGAACGCCGTCCGGGCACCGAGCGCCGGGTTCAGCCAGGGCTGGGCGTTCCTGCTGCTGGACGCGCCCGGAGACCTGGCCCGGTTCTGGGCGGCCACGTCGGACCCCGACGCCTCGAGCCGGTGGCTCGACGGCATGCGCACCGCACCCGTGGTCATCGTGCCGCTGTCGCACCGCGACGCCTACCTGGACCGCTACGCCGAGCCCGACAAGGGCTGGTCCGACCGGGACGAGGCCCGGTGGCCGGTGCCCTACTGGCACGTCGACACCGGGATGGCGTCCCTGCTGGTCCTGCAGACGGCCGTCGACGAGGGTCTCGGCGCCTGCTTCTTCGGCATCCCGCCCGACCGCACCGATGCGTTCCGGGCGGAGTTCGGCGTCCCGCCGGCCTACACGCCCCTCGGCGCGGTCACGGTCGGACACCTCCCCGAGGACGGCACGGACACCGGCGCACCCGGGTCGCCGGCGCGGCGCGCGCGACGCCCGCTCGAGGACGTGGTGCACCGCGGCGGCTGGTGAGGGCATACCCGTAGTCCACTGAGTACGGCGGGCCGGGTCAATCGGCGCGGCCGCCCTGCCGTCTCGGATCCGAGACGCGCCGCTGCTCGGGCCTCGCGCGGACGCCTCAGGTCCGTCGTACGCCTGCCGATGGGTCTGCCAGTCGGACGAAGGGCGACCCCATCGTGCAGCTCGGGAAGTTCCAGCGGGCCATCGGCCTGGTCATCCTCGGGGCGGCCGCAGGCGCGGCCGCCCTGCTGTGGTCCGCCGTGTCCGCGGGTCGGCCCGCCCCGACGCGGGCCCCGTCCGAGGGCGTCGTGTTCGGCGTGTGGCGGGTGCTCTACGACACCCAGGCGCCGGCACCCCGCGTGCTGATGGCCGCCGCCGCGCTCGCGATCCTGTTCGCCGCCGGCATCGCCGTCCTGGAGCGTCGCATCACCAACCGCTCCCGCCGCTCCGCGAACCACCGCGCCACCCCGCTGGCACCCAAGGTCGTCATGGCCGCGACGGAGGGCGACTTCGCCGGCCCGGTGACGGTGACCGTGCTGATCCCCGCGCACAACGAGGCCACCACACTGGGGCACACGATCGCCTCGCTGCTCTCCCAGTCGCACCGCCCCGAGCGCGTCATCGTCGTGGCCGACAACTGCACCGACGCCACGGTGGCCGTCGCCCGCCGCGCCGGGGTCGAGGTCGTCGAGTCGGTCGCCAACACCAAGAAGAAGGCCGGCGCGCTGAACCAGGCGCTGCGCCGGCTGCTCCCCCAGCAGGGCGACAACGACGTCGTCATGGTCATGGACGCGGACACCACGCTCGACGCCGGCTTCCTCGAGGCGGCGGTCGCGCGGTTCACCTCCGACCGGGCGCTGATGGCCGTCGGCGGCCTCTTCTCCGGGAGGAGGGCGAGGGGCTGCTCGGCCAGTTCCAGCGCAACGAGTACATCCGGTACGCCCGCGAGATGCGTCGTCGCCGCGGTCGCGTGTTCGTGCTCACCGGCACCGCCTCGATCTTCCGGCCGGTCGCCCTGCGCACCGTCGCGCTCGGTCGCGGCCGGTCGATCCCCGGCACGCACGGCGACGTCTACGACACCGCCGCCCTGACCGAGGACAACGAGCTGACCATCGCGCTGAAGTCGCTCGGCGCGCTGATGGTCTCCCCCGCCGACTGCACCGTGGTCACCGAGGTGATGCCGACCTGGCGCACCCTGTGGGCGCAGCGGCTGCGCTGGCAGCGGGGCGCCCTGGAGAACCTCGGCGCCTACGGCGTCACGCCGCAGACCTTCCGCTACTGGGCGCAGCAGCTCGGCATCGGGTACGGCGTGATCGCACTGGGCGCCTACCTCCTGCTCGCCGCCCTCACCGTGCTCTCGATGGAGCACTGGGTGTGGTTCCCGTTCTGGACGGGGCTGGGCGCCCTGTTCATCGCCGAGCGCGTCGTCACGGTCTGGAGGGGCGGCTGGCGGGCCCGCCTGCTGGCGCTGACGCTGTTCCCCGAGCTGCTCTTCGCCGCGTTCCTCAACGTGGTCTTCGTCAAGGGCATCGTCGACATCTCCCTCGGGCGGCAGGCCGGCTGGAAGCACGTCACCCGCTCCCCGGCGCTGGCGGGCTGAGCCGTGCTGCCGTCCTCGCTGCTGCACTCGGAGGGCTTCGCCGTCCTCGCGGCGTTCGTGGCCATCAACACGGTGATGTACGCCGCGCTGGCGCTCGCCAAGATGCTGCCGAAGGTCTACCCCTCGGACTGGTTCCAGGGCCGCAACCGGCGCACGCGGGTCCGCGGCATCTACCCCGAGCAGGTGCCCTCGCCTGCGCCCTCGCCGGCGCCCTCGACGCGCGCGCCCGTCCGGTCCCTGGACTCCCTGGACCCGGTCGCCTGACGCCGCCGCCGTGCCCGACGGTTGTACCGTCGTGGTCATGAGCGAGCCAGCCGACGAAGCCCGGATCGAGCGCCGCGCCGACCTGCTGCCCGAGGAGGTCAGCGCCGGCAGCGACGACCCGCACGACCAGGCCGAGGCGATCCTCGAGGAGTCCGACGAGCGCACCGACGACCCCGAGGGCACCCGGCACGAGTCCACCCAGACGCCGGGCTGAGCCGCCCCGACCGCCAGGCAGCACGATGGACGAGCGAGACGTCGACGAGGAGCGCCGGCTGCGCCGCGCCGCGGTGACCCGCTGGGGACAGCCTGCCGAGGCCGCCCCGGACGAGGACGAGGGACCCCTCTTGGAGCCCCCCGAGGAGCGGGAGGACGAGCGGCTGGCCGCGCGCCGGGTGGAGCAGCAGACCCTGTGGGTGGACCTGCAGGTCCGCAAGGCGATGGAGCGCGGCGACTTCGACAACCTGCCCGGCGCCGGCAAGCCGCTGAGGCTGCCCGACACCCATGACCCGGACTGGTGGGTCAAGCGGCTGATCGAGCGGGAGAACCTCAGCAACGTGGCCCCGCCGGCCATCGGGCTGCGCCGCGAGGACGCCGAGCTCGACGAGACGCTCGACGCCGAGGCGACCGAGGACGGCGTGCGCCGGCTGGTCGACGACTTCAACCATCGCGTCGTCGAGGCCCGTCGCCAGCTGCAGGGCGGTCCGCCGGTCATCACCCCGACCCGCGATGTCGACGGCGAGGTGGAGCGCTGGCGCGCCCGTCGTACCGCTCGGATGGAGGAGGCCCGCCGTCGTCGTGCCGCCGCCGAGCGCGACCTCGCCGAGGCGTCCCGTTCCGTGCGCCGCAACCCGCTGAGGCGCCTGGTTCCGCGGCGCAG